>JAISWQ010000044.1 GCA_031271025.1 Zoogloeaceae bacterium
CACGGAAGCCGGATTGCGCACGGCCAGCTTGCCGTCATGCGTCACGCCCAAGGTGCCGCTTTCCAGCAGGGGTTTTACCTGCGCGAAACGCGCCTTCAGGGAGGCGCGGATTTCCTTCGCTACCGGTGTATCGATGCGCAGGTCAGGCGTGGTCTCCTGCGCGCCAAGCGCTACGGAAAACAGAACGGCAAATAACAACAGGAATTTTTTCATGGCGCGACCTCGCTTTCCTTGTCCTTCTGGATTTTGGCTGGTTCATCCAACTGCCAGATATCGTCGATGAGCTTGTCCGCCATTTTTTCAGCGGCAGCAGCGGGAAAATAGATGTTGATGGTAACGCAAGCCGACAGCAATCCAGCCGCCAGCAACGCCAACAACCTGGAAATTTTTTTATGCATTCGATTCACCTTTCTATGGAAAAAGTCTGCCTATTTGGCGGGTTGGGAAGGCTCCTGCGCGCGTGAGCGCGGCAGGGTACGCTCGATATTGGCGAGGCCATTCAGTTTTTCCTGCAATTCATTGGCCTGACGCTGGAAGGCAAGCAATTTCTGATACTGTTTTTCCATCTGCCGGGTCCGGGCGGTAAGCTGTTTTTCCAGACGAATGCGCTCGCCATAGCCGTCGGCAAGCTGGCGCATCATGGGAAACAAGGGACGCAGACGATACAGTTCCGGCGCCTTCGCTCTCTTCAACAGACTTTCCAGTATATAACGCGCTTGCAGCAGATCCGGGTTGGGCTGACGCGGATGCCCCAACACCATGGCGCGGCGCAGCAGCACATCCGGTTCCGTTCCCAACTGGCTCAGCAAACGGCGTTCCCGCGCCAGGGTTTGCCCGGACATCGAGGCCAGGCTGTAATAGTAGTTCAGCAATCCTTCCGCGGTGTTGCCCACCCGGTCGACATTGCGCGCATCCTCCGGCTCATCACCGCGTCCGCCCATACTCGCGCAAGCGCCCAGCAGCAGGGCGAACCCCAGCGTCAGAACAAGGCGCAACAAGCGGGAGACAGGCGTGGAAAACTCAGTTCTCATAGGGAATCTCCAGATAGAAGCATGCGCCTATTTTACCGTTGGTATAACGCGCCGTGCCGCCCATGATACCGCTCAATTCGCGCGCAATGGTCAGTCCCACGCCTTGACGCCGCGCCGTTCGGGCATACGACGCCCCCTGATAGAAGAGGTTGAAGATCTGCGCGCTGTCTTTTTCGGCAACGCCCGGCCCCTGATCATGGCATTCCAGACGCAGATACTGGTTTTCCAGCGCGGCGCGCAACCGTATCTCGCCCCCCTCCAGGCTGAAATCCAGCGCGTTGGCAAGAAAAACCTCCAGCACGGCGCGCACCTTCTCCGAATCAATCTGCACGGAAATGTCGGGCGCTTCGACACGCATGACCACCTTGCGCGCGGCGCTCTCCTCTGCCTGCGCCGCGACGATTTCCTGTAAAAACGCGGACAGGCGCACGGACTGGCGTTGCATGTGCCTGGCTTCAAAAATGACGCGCAGGCGCAGAATGCCTTCCAGTTGCCGCTGCAACAATTCGGCGTTGTGGCGCAGCATGGCGATCAGGCTGCTCTGGTTTTCCGCACTGGCGCCAGGAGAAAACAGATCGCAACCCTCGCGGATGGCAACGACCGGCACCTTCATTTCCTGGGTCATGTAGTGAAACAGGTTCTCGTGCGTGTTTCGCAGGTTGGCGAGATACTGACGCAGCCATTCCAGGCGCATACCCAATTTATGCAGGTCGTTCGGGCCGTGAATGCGAATACGCTCTTCCAGATAGCCATGCCCAATCAACAAAATGGCCTGCTCTATCTGGCGTAGCGGACGGGTCAGCCAGTAACAGAGGACGACCGCCGTCAGAATGGCGGCGCCCAGCACGAAAAACAGTTGCAGGAACAGTTGCCGCCGCTTGGCCTCCAGCACCGCCAGGGTGCGTTGGTTGTTGTCTTCCAGCCATTGCTGGGCGGTGCGCTGGATATTCTCGTAGATTTCCGTCAGCCGGGTGAGGTGCGCGCCCAATACGGATTCCGCCTCCGGGCTGTTCAGTCCGTCCGCCAGACTTTGCGCCGCATCATGCCATTCCAGCAACAGCGGAGCCAGGAACGCATCCTCCTTTCGCGCTGCCAGCGTTTTCGTCAGGTTCAGCGCTTGGGCGAGCGTGGCGTCAAAACTGGCGCGAAAGGCGCTCTGCCGCACCAGAAGATACTGGCGACTGCTGCGCTCCAAGTCAGTGCCGCGCTCCCGGAGTTCCTGCAGGATGAAAGCGACGCGCACGGATTGTTCGCTGTTCTCGCGGCTTTGCGTGCCCAGTTGCTCCAGCAGTTGCCAGCTCTGCACCACCGTGCCGCCAAGGAGCACAATTATCAGCAAAAAGCCGATCATCAATGCTTGGGGAAAAGATATCCGGTTCATGAAATACATGTTCTCTGTGAAAATCCGCCGGTTTGGGTCATATTTGGGGAAAACGCCATGTTCGCCGCAAAAGCCTCCGAATTCTATTACATCTTGGTAATCAATCGCGTAATTCTCGTCCGGTCAGGCGGATAAAGACATCCTCCAGATTGGCGGCGCGATGCGTATAACGCAACGTTGGCCATTGCGCCAGCAGCGCCAGCAGGGCGTTGGCTTCGCGGGTGTAGAAGAACAGCGTCTCGCCGCTTTTTTCCATACGCATATCTTCCATGCCTTCCTGGGCGCGCGCCGTGTGGATAAAGACTTCCAGCGCATCCGGCGTTCCGCTCGCGTCATACACCTCAACGACCTGTGCTTCGATATGACGCGCAATCAGTTCGCGCGGACTGCCTTCCGCAATTTTGCGCCCGCCGTCGACTACCATGATCCAGTCACACAACCGTTCAGCTTCTTCCATGAAATGCGTGGTCAAGAGCAGGGTCTTGCCCGCACCCTGCAAAGTTTTCAGGCGCTCCCAGATCAGATGGCGCGCTTGCGGATCGAGGCCAGTGGTCGGCTCGTCGAGAAACAGAATGTCGGGGTCATTGACCAGCGCCCGCGCCAGCATCAGCCGCCGCTTCATGCCACCAGAAAGGGCATCGATGCGAGTATCGCGCTTGCTGCTCAAGCTGGAAAATTGCAACAGCGCCTCCATGCGCGCCGCCATTTCCTTTTTGGACAAGCCAAAATAACGCCCGAAAACACGCAAGTTCTCGCGGACGGTGAAATCCGGATCGAGATTATCGAATTGCGGCACCACGCCCACAAAAGCGCGGGCTGCCTGCGCCGCTTCCGGGATGCGATGCCCCGCCAATGTGATCTCGCCCGCATCCGGTACGGACAGACCAAGACAAAGTTTCAGGGTCGTGGTCTTGCCCGCGCCATTGGGTCCCAACAGGCCAAAGCAACGGCCTTTTTCCAGCACGAAGGAAAGGTCTTCGACTACGGCAACGCCCGCATAGCTTTTGTTCAGTGCCCGCACACGCAGAGGCGGCGCATTCATCAGCTTGTCGCGCGCGCATGCCAGGCGCGCAGAATGATGTCACGAATGAGGGTGAGCCGCCGATGAAAGAAATGATCCGCGCCAGGAATCACCACCACCGGCAGATTCTGCGGCTCGGCCCAGGCGAGGACATTGGCAAGCGGCACGAGAGTATCCGCAGCGCCATGGATGACCAGCGTGTTGGCAGGCACGGCTTCGGTATCATAGACACGCGCCCCTTCGATGAATCCGGCGGCAACGCCGACCAGCACCAGCCGCTCCGCCGCCTGTCCCGCTTCACGCAGACGGCGAGCGAGACGGGTCTGGCAATATGCGCCGAAGGAAAATCCGGCCAGCGTCACCGGTAGATGGCGCTTGGGATCATCGAGCCGTTGGCGGGCGTCTTCCAGCACCGCCAGGAGATCGTCCGTCTCGCCCACGCCTTCGTCATGCTCGCCTTCTGT
>JAISWQ010000130.1 GCA_031271025.1 Zoogloeaceae bacterium
GCAAAAAGACTGTTGCGGCAAGCCCGCCCCCAGGTGCGGCTCGGCCCGGACAGCCTCGCCAAACTGGAAAAATTCCGGCAAAACCTCGCAACGACGGAGCCGCCGTCATGACGCAAAAAACACCTGCCGACATTGATGGCGACGCCCTCTTGGGCTTGTCGCTCTGCGCCGCCGGGCGCACGGTCGATGGCTGGAGCCGCCTGTTGCTGCTCGCGGCGCTGCTCGTCTGGCTCCTGTCCCCGCGTGACTCGGCAAGCCCCTTTACCACTCCCCTCGCCATCGGCCTTGGCTTTGCCGCGCTGGAAGCGTGGCACGCGCTGCGCCTGTCCATCGACCGTCCGGTCTTCGCGGCATGGGCGCGAACTCCCGCCGAACATCTGCCCGCAGCCATGCGCGCGTTCGATGCTTCCGCGGCATGGGTTTTCGGGCGAAAATCCGACGACAACGGCGTCCGCTCCCTGCGCGAGCGCGTCGAGGGCGCGCGACGCCTGTTCCGGCGACAGATCGCCTGTCTTGCCATCCAGTCCATTTCTCTGGGAACATCGCTGTTCCTGACCACTTTTTACGCCCATGCCTGAAACGATACTGAGCGCCATCTTTCGCGGCGCAATCAAGCTCCTGACCGGCGCGCGCGCCGTGTGGCGCGGCGTGGGGCCTTCGCTTATGCCGCGCGTGTATTTTGCCAATCACCGCAGCCACGGCGATTTCCTCATCATCTGGGCTTTGCTGCCGCCCCTCCTGCGCCAACGCACCCGCCCCGTCGCCGGAGCGGATTACTGGCTGCGCGGCAATTTCCGGCGCTATCTGATCGAGCGCGTGTTTCGCGGCATTCTCATCCCGCGTCAGGTGAAACGCGGCGACGATCCCATCGCCGCCATGCTCGCCCCGCTCGCCGCGGGCGAATCGCTGATCCTCTTTCCCGAAGGCACCCGCAACCAGGGCGACGGCCTGTTGCCGTTCAAGACCGGCATCCACCACCTCGCCCTGGCAAAACCGGAGGTCGAATTCGTTCCGGTCTGGATCGAGAATCTGGGACGCGCCATGCCCAAGGGCGGACTGCTCGTCGTGCCGCTCCTGTGTTCATTGACGTTCGGCGCGCCGATCACGATTCTGCCGGAAGAGAGCCGCGCCGATTTCCTGAATCGTTGCCGCGAAGCCCTGCTGTCCCTGCAACCGCTGGATTCGGATTCCCCGGCATGACGCGCCTGCTTTCCTCTCCAGACGGCACCCTGCTGCTCGTCTTTGCCGGCATCGCCGCCGCCCTGCTCGTCGCCAGCGCCATCGGCCTGTTTCTGCGCGCGCGCGCGCCGAAGGGACAGGCAAACCCGGCCATCGACAACCTGAACGCCCGCGTCAACGCCTGGTGGATCATGATCTTCCTGCTCGCGGGCGCGTTCTGGGCGGGAAACACGGCGGTGATTCTGCTGTTCGCCTTCGTCTCGTTTCAGTCCCTGCGCGAATTCATCTCCGTCACCTACACCCGGCGCGGCGATTACCGCGCGCTGCTGTGGTGTTTCTTTGTCTTCTTGCCGCTGCAATACGGGCTGATTTACACCGGCTGGTACGGGCTGTTCTCGATCCTGATCCCGGTCTATGCCTTTCTGCTGCTGCCCATTTCCTCGGCGCTGGGCGCGGACGCCACCCGCTTTCTGGAGCGCGCCGCCAAGGTGCAATGGGGACTGATGATCTGCGTGTACTGCCTGTCCCACATCCCGGCGCTGCTCACGCTCGACATCCCGCGCTTCGACGGACGCAACGCGCAACTGATCGTTTTCCTGCTGCTCACCGTGCAATCGAGCGATGTCTTTCAATACGTCTGGGGCAAGCTCCTGGGACGGCACAAGCTCGCGCCGGCGATCTCCCCTTCCAAAACAATCGAGGGTCTGATCGGCGGCGTGTTGACCGCGACCCTCGCGGGTTCGGCAATGTGGTGGATGACGCCCTTCACCTGGTGGCAAGCGGCGCTGATTGCGCTCACCCTCAACGTGCTCGGCTTTTTCGGCGGCTTCGTGCTCTCGGCAGTCAAGCGCGACATCGGCCTCAAGGATTGGGGTTCAATGCTGGAAGGTCACGGTGGAATGCTCGACCGGGTAGATTCCCTGAGCTTCTCCGCCCCGGTTTTTTTCCATATCGTGCGCTACTGGTGGGGATGAACCGGAAAATCTCCGGCACGCGGCGATGCGGCAATCCATGAAGCGGTTCAGCCCTTCTGAAGTGCCGGAGTCAACTGAAAGGTCGTCTGGATTGCCACGGCGCTGTGCGCCTCGCAATGACGAGTTGGGGAATTGTCGTGTCGCTGTGTTCCTCGCTTGTGGCGTGGTGAAAGTTTGCGGCTACGCCGGAAGGAACAACACCCTTTCTCGCCCCTGACGGGGCACTCTCTCCCGCCAGGCGGGAGAGAGGACAACAAACGCCGCGCCCGATTTTTTCCTTGCCCGCTTGCGGGAGAAAGAAAAGCAAGCACGGCATGTTTTCATCTGCCCTTCAAGATGATGCGCAATCCCATAAATTACCGTCATTGCGAGGGGCGTAGCCCCATAGGCACTAACCTAGCCCAACTTTAGCAGCGGAGGGTAAAAAAGTGAGGTTTTGTAGTATTTCTCGCACGTAAGTCATTGATTTATATAGACTGGTTGTGCGGTTTTCGTTTTGTAGTGCCATAATATTTTTACAAAGTATTGCTTTC
>JAISWQ010000149.1 GCA_031271025.1 Zoogloeaceae bacterium
CCTGGCGCCTTGCCCGCGAGCGTGGCGCCAGGCAAGCCCGGGACTTTCTTGTGCGCCTGTCCGAACGCCAGATGAAGCCTTCCCGTCCTGCCACCATGCCTGCACTGCTTGAGGGTGTCTTCATTTATCGCCAAAAGGTATAATCATAGGGAAACAAATTCGTTCTCTTGCTTTTTTCCGCCTTCTATACTGCAAACCGTTCTAACCCAACGGAGTTTATTTCATGTCTTCCCATTCATTTTCTCTTCTGAAGCCTCTTCTTGTCGCGGCGGGTCTCGCCTTGACCGCCAGCTTTGCGCAAGCGGCAAGCTACGAGCTGCTCAACGTTTCTTACGATCCCACCCGCGAGCTTTACAAGGAGTTCAATCCGGCCTTCGTGAAGTATTACAAGGCGAAAACCGGTGACGACGTTACCGTCAAGCAGTCGCACGGCGGTTCCGGCGGGCAGGCGCGGGCTGTGATCGACGGGCTGGATGCCGACGTCGTTACCCTGGCGCTTGCCTATGACGTCGACGCCATCGCCCAAAAGACGCGCAAATTCCCGGAAAACTGGCAGACCCGCCTGAAACACAACAGCGCGCCCTATACCTCGACCATCGTCTTCCTGGTGCGCAAGGGGAATCCCAAGAAAGTGAAGGACTGGGACGATCTCGCCCGCGAGGACGTGAAGGTCATCACCCCGAATCCCAAGACCTCCGGCGGCGCGCGCTGGAATTATCTGGCAGCCTGGGCCTATGGGCTGGAAAAGTACGGCTCGGAGGCCAAGGCGCGGGATTTCGTGAAGCAAATCTTCAAGAACGTGCCGGTGCTCGATTCCGGCGCGCGCGGTTCCACCAACACCTTCATACAGCGCGGCCTGGGCGATGTGTTCCTCGCCTGGGAGAACGAATCCTTCCTCGTCATCAACGAATTGGGCAAGGACAAGTTCGAGATCGTGGTGCCCAGCCTGAGCATTCTCGCCGAGCCGACGGTGACGGTGGTCGATGAAGTGGCGAAGAAGAAGGGTACCGAGAAGGTCGCGCAGGCTTATCTCGATTACCTCTATTCCAGGGAAGGCCAGCGCATCGCGGCGAAGCACTACTATCGTCCCACCGATCCGGAGGTGGCGAAGGAATACGCGAAACAATTCCTCAAGGTGAAGCTCATCACCATCGACGATGTGTTCGGCGGCTGGAAGAAAGCGCAGCCGGAACACTTCGGCGACGGCGGCGAATTCGACAAGATTCAGGCGGAATTGCACCGCTGATCCTCCCCGCCATTCCGGACGGACGCCGGTCCGGAATGGCCTCTTTCCATCCCCTTCCCATCCCATCCCTTTTCGCGCATTTCATGCCCGCTGGAAAAAAATTCCACTTTCGCCAGAACCGCTCGCAGCTTCCCGGATTCGGCCTCTCCCTGGGGCTTTCCGTGGCGTACCTGTCGCTGCTCATCCTCCTGCCGCTGGCTTCGCTCATCCTCTTCTCGATGAACCTCTCCTGGCGGGAATTCTGGACGGTCGTCACGGATCGGCGCGTTCTCGCCGCCTTCCGGGTCTCCTTCGGCAGCACCTTCCTGGCCGCCACGATTGATCTTTTTTTCGGTTTCGTGATCGCCTGGGTATTGGCGCGCTATCAGTTTTTCGGCAAACGCCTGGTCGATGCCGTCATCGACCTGCCCTTCGCCATTCCCACCGCCGTCACCGGCATCGCGCTCGCCACCCTGTTTTCGGGCAAGGGTCTCGTCGGCGGACAACTGGAAGCCTTTGCCCACTGGTTCAACACGGCCTTTTCCACCCAGCTTTCGTTCAACATCGCCTTTTCCCAGGCCGGGATCGTGGTGGCGCTCATGTTCATCGGCATGCCCTTCATCGTGCGCACCGTCCAGCCCGTTCTGGAAGAACTGGACAAGGAAGTGGAAGAAGCCGCAAGCTCTCTGGGCGCGGATTTCCGCCATATTTTTCTCCGCGTGATCTTCCCTGGCATCCTGCCTGCGCTCCTCACCGGCTTCGCGCTCGCCTTCGCGCGCGGCCTTGGGGAATATGGTTCCGTCATCTTCATTTCCAGCAACGCCCCCTATGAGACGGAAATCGTGCCGCTGCTCATCGTCATGCGGCTGGGCGAATTCAACTACGAGGGCGCGAGCGCGATCGGCGTTGCCATGCTGGCCTGTTCCTTCCTCCTGCTCCTGGCCATCAATTTCCTGCAAACCCTGGCGCGCAACCGGAGAAGCGCATGAGTGCCGCTCCGGGACACACGCTGGAACCGCGCTGGCTGAAGCCCGTGCTGATTACGATCGCGCTCCTTTTTCTTGCCGTTTTCATCCTGCTGCCGCTCGTCACGATCTTCTCGCAGGCGTTGAGCGTCAATCTCCAGGATTACCTGGCCGCCGCGCTCGGCTACGAAGGCGCGACGCCCGAACTGCCGCCGCTCTTTGCCTCCCTGGGCGAGGGGACTTCGGTCTATCGCGCGGCCCTGTCCGACGCGGAGGTGCGCGCCGCCATCCGCCTCACCCTCCTGACCGCGCTCATCTGCGTCCCCCTGAACACCTTTTTCGGCGTCCTCCTCGCCTGGGCCGTCGCCCGCTTCGAGTTTCGGGGCAAGAATTTCCTCGTGAGCCTGATCGAGCTGCCGTTCGCCATTTCGCCCGTCATCGCCGGCCTGATCTTCATCCTGATCTTCGGCGCTTCCGGCTGGCTCAACATGATTCCCTTCGGCACCCAGGCGGACGGTTCCACCCTCACCCTCTATCAATGGATGGACGCGCGTAACCTCAAGGTCGTGTTCGCCGTGCCCGGCATCGTCCTCGCCACCCTTTTCGTGACCTTTCCCTTCGTCGCGCGCGAACTCATTCCGCTCATGCAGGAGATGGGCAAGGACGACGAGGAAGCGGCGCTCACCCTGGGGGCTTCCGGCTGGCAACTCTTTTTCCGGGTCACGCTGCCCAACATCAAGTGGGGGCTGCTCTATGGCGTCATTCTCACCAACGCGCGCGCCATCGGCGAATTCGGCGCGGTGGCGGTCGTCTCCGGCAACGTGCGCGGGGAGACCACCACCATGCCGCTCTACATCGAAATTCTCTACGGGGAATACCAGTTCGCGACCGCCTTTGCCGTCGCCTCGCTCCTCACCCTGATCGCGCTCGTCACCCTCGTCGTCAAGGCGGTCATCGAATATCTCCTGCAGAAGCAAAGGACAGGCTAAACATGGGCATCGAAATTTCCCAGGTCAGCAAACGCTTCGGCGATTTCCTCGCCCTGGACGGGATCGACCTCAACATTCCCAACGGCGAACTGACCGCGCTTTTGGGGCCTTCCGGCTCCGGCAAGACCACGCTGTTGCGCATCATCGCCGGGCTGGATACGCCCGATACCGGAAGCATCCGCTTCTTCGGCGAGGACGCCACGCGAAAGCGCGCCCGGGATCGCAAGGTCGGCTTCGTCTTCCAGCATTACGCGCTCTTCAAGCACATGACCATCTTCGAGAACGTCGCCTTCGGCCTGCGGGTCCGTCCCCGCGCGCTCCGCCCGGAGAAGGCGACCATCCGGGAGAAGGTGGAAAAACTGCTCGACATGGTGCAATTGCGAGGCATGGCGCGCCGTTTTCCCTCCGAGCTTTCCGGCGGGCAGAAACAGCGCGTGGCGCTGGCCCGCGCCTTGGCGGTGGAGCCGAAGGTGCTGCTGCTCGACGAACCCTTCGGCGCGCTGGACGCGCGGGTGCGCCAGGAACTGCGCCGCTGGCTGCGCTACCTGCACGACGAAATCCACATCACCAGCGTCTTCGTCACCCACGACCAGGAGGAGGCGCTGGAAGTCGCCGACCGCATCGTGATCCTCAACAAGGGAAAAATCGAGCAGAGCGGCACGCCGGAAGATGTCTATGACAATCCCGCCAATCCGTTTGTCTATGGGTTTCTCGGCAACGTCAATCTCTTTCACGCGCGCAAGGAACTCACCCCCAACGGCGGCGAGATTTTCATCCGTCCGCACGATATTTCGCTCTCCGCCCGCGACGACAGCGGCAAGGGAATCCCCGTCCGGGTCACCACGCACCGCATACTCGGCAACCGCGTGCGTGTAGAACTGGAAACCCGGGAAGGGGAAAACATCGAAGCCAACATCGAGCGCAAAGACTGGAACGCCTTGCAGGACGCCGATCTTTCCGCCCTCTATTGCCAAATCCTGCAAGGCAAAATCCACGCGCCTGACAACACCTGGAGCAATTACGTGATTTGAATCCTGCCTTGTTCGATGCGCAATGTGTTCAGCGTCTCTTGGAGTTTTATGCAGACAAAAGCCCCCCTCTCCTGGGCGCTTGCGGCTAAAATGCCGCCCCCGGTTCCCAAAAAATCCCCATGTCGATAGACCGCGCCCTGACGGATGGTCAGACACTTGCCGCCATTCTGGACAAAATCGCGGGCGATGTCGTGCTTGCCTTCAGCTATCAGGCGGAAGACGTCGTCCTTCTGCATCTTCTGCAAACCCATGCGGCACGCCGTCCGGTTGCCGTCTTCACGCTGGAAACCGGCAAGCTCTTCCTGGAAACAGCGGCCTATCATGCCGAAGTCGAAGCCTTTTTCGGCCTTGTCATTCACCGCTATACGCCAGATGCTGCCGCCGTCGCGGCGCTGGAATCCGCGCTTGGCGAATGGGGAATGCGGCATAGTCTGGAAAACCGGCAGCGTTGCTGCGGGGTGCGCAAGGTCGCACCGCTCAAAATCGCGCTCCGTGGCAAGAGCGCCTGGATAACCGGGCAACGCGCGGCGCAATCCGTGACCCGCGCCAGACTGCAAAACCTGGAATACGACGCGGACAACGGTCTCATCAAGCTGAATCCTCTGGCCGCCTGGAGCGAGAAAGCGGTTTTCACCTATGCCCAAAAACACGCCTTGCCCCTGCATCCGCTTTATGCGCAAGGCTTTCGCAGCATCGGCTGCGCGCCCTGTACCCGCGCCGTCGCGCCAGACGAAGATCTGCGTGCCGGACGCTGGTGGTGGGAAAACCCCGAACACAAGGAATGTGGTCTGCACATGAGACCCTCAGCATGAACAAACTCGAAAAACTCGAAGCGCAAAGTATCTTCATCCTGCGTGAAGCCTACAAATCCTTCAAAAACATCGGGATGCTCTGGTCGATCGGCAAGGACAGCACGGTTTTGCTCTGGCTTGCCAAAAAAGCCTTCTTCGGCCATGTCCCCTTTGACCTCATCCACGTCGACACCCACTACAAAATCCCGGAGATGATCGCCTACCGCGACGCAATCGCCCAGGAACTCAAGCTGCGGCTGGTAGTCGGCGAAAATCGCGCGGCGCTGGCGGACAGGCAAACGTTTGTAGACGGCCTGGATCGGCTCGCCTGTTGCAAGGCGCTGAAAAGCGAAGCGTTGAAACACACGCTGGACGGCCTCTGGCCACGCCGTTTCTACGATCCCAAAAAAGATGCCTGGGAAGAACAGGATAAAGCCGAAGCCTATAACGCCGTCATCGTTGGCGTGCGCAGTGATGAAGAAGGCAGCCGTTCCAAGGAACGGGTTTTTTCCGCCCGCGACGAAAAAAGCGAGTGGGACGCCAGCACCCAGCCGCCGGAACTCTGGAATCTCTACAAAACCGAATTCGCGCCGAAAACCCATGTGCGTGTGCATCCGCTCCTCGAATGGACGGAACTCAACATCTGGGAATACATCGAAAAGGAAAACATTCCGGTGATTCCGGTCTATTTCGATCAGGGCGAAGGCAAACGCTACCGCTCGCTGGGCTGCTGGCCGTGCACCACGCCGGTGGAATCCAGCGCGAAAAATCCGGCGGAAATCATCGCCGAACTGGTGAGCGGCAAATTCAAAAACATCGCCGAGCGTTCGGGACGAGCACAGGACAAGGAAGGCGGCGGCACTCTGGAAGCCCTGCGCAAAGAGGGATACATGTAATGGGCGGACTCGTTGAACGCATGAACATCGTCATTACCGGCCATGTCGATCACGGCAAGAGCACGCTGGTCGGGCGACTGCTGGCCGATACCCATTCCCTGCCGGAAGGCAAACTGGAGGGCGTCAGGAATTCCTGTGCCAGAAATGGCCGGGTATTTGAATACTCCATGTTGCTGGACGCACTGGAAGACGAACAAAAACAAGGCATTACCATCGACAGCGCGCGTGTTTTCTTCAAGAGCGCCAAACGTGAATACATCATCATCGACGCGCCGGGACACATCGAATTTCTGCGCAACATGCTCTCCGGCGCATCTCGCGCGGCGGCCGCCGTGCTGGTCATCGACGCGGTGGAAGGCGTTGCGGAAAATTCCCGGCGGCACGGGCTTCTGCTCTCGCTGCTCGGTATTTCACAGGTGCTGGTCGTGGTGAACAAACTCGATCTCTACCATTACGACGAGGCGGTATTCCGCGCCATCCGTCAGGAATACGCCACCTATCTGGAGAGTCTGGGCGTGAAACCGGTGGCCTTCATTCCGGTTTCCGCCCGCGAAGGCGCCAACCTCGTCGCCGCCTCGGAACAGACCCCCTGGTATCGCGGCAAAACGGTGCTGGAAGTGCTGGATGGATTTGCCAATCCCGCCCCGGACGAGGACGCCTTCTTTGCCCTGCCCTTGCAGGACATCTACCGTTTCAGCAACGACAATGACGAGCGCCGTATCTACGCGGGCACGGTCGTGAGCGGCGCGGCGGAAACCGGCGATCGGATACGTTTTCTGCCTTCCGGCAAAGAGGCGGTCATCGCCAGTGTCGAGACCTGGAACGCGCCAGCGAAGACTCGCGTCCGCGCCGGGGAATCGGTCGGCCTCACCCTGAAGGAAGACCTCTACCTCCAGGCGGGCGAAGTGATCGTCAAGTCCGATGAAGCGACGCCCGTCGTCGCCGCAAGGCGCATCCGCGCCAATCTCATCTGGCTTGCCGCCGCGCCGCTGACCTTCGATACGCCCTATCTCCTGAAACTGGGCAGCGCCCGCGTGGAAGCGCGGCTGGAAGCCATAGAACGTGTACTGGGCGACAACCCGGACACGGAAAGCCTGACCGCGCGGCGCGAACTCTGCCGCCATGAGTGCGGCGGCGTCATTCTGCGCCTCCTGAAACCGGTGGCGCTCGCGCCCTTCGCGGAAAACGCCTCGCTCGGACGCTTCGTGCTGGTCGATGGCTACGACGCGGCAGGCGGCGGCATTGTGCACGAGGTGCTGCCGGAAGCGCCCGGCGCCCGTGTCAATGCCAGCGCACTCCCCGAAGGCTTCGAGGAGGAACTCTTTGCCCTCCTGAAAAAATATTTCCCGCACCGCTTCCCGGAAGCGCGCGCCCGTTCCGGGGATGATTTTTCCATTTGAACCTGAGCCTGTCTTCCGTCGGTCTTCCGTTCATGTCATGGCTCTGGCTGGCAATCCCAGCCGCCGCCGCGCGCGCTGACAGGCTTCGTGCTCCGGAAGAAAATCACGGCAGGGCGAAGGCCGCCCGGCATAGACGGCGCAGGCTACCCGAACGCCAATCTCCCCGTTGAGCGCCAGACAGCGCGGCGGCGAAGCGTCCGTACCGCGCATCCGCATCAGGCGCGGCGTCAAGGTCAGTGCGTAATCCCGTGGCACGCCCGCGCCCCAGGCATAGATGCCACCCGCCAGTTCCGAAGGATGAAAATCCACGCGATAACTGGCACAGCAAGCGCCGCATGTCAGGCAGGGATTGGAGGAGGCCTCCGTTGCCCGCAAATCCAGACGCAAGCGGAAAAGCGCATGACCGGAAGCTTGGTATTTGCGCTCAAAAGGGCTGATCGCCTCTTCCGGCTGCCAGTCTTCCAGCGCGGGCTTTTGCCCTGTGGCCATCTCCAGGGCGCTGGCCAACTCTTCCAGATAGACGCGCCAGTTGCTGCGGCATTCCAGCATCCCCCCCAGACGCACGAGCGCCGGCAATACCGGATGCCCATGCCAGCGCCGCTTCAGATGTTCGGATTTCGGCCAGGGATTGGGATAAAACAGATAATGCCGTTCCAGGCGAATCCCTTCTGCCTCCAGCAAGCGCCAAAAATCCACGAGGTCGGCGCGCAACAGGGCGAGATTGTCAGGCCGGTTTGGCGCGGCACGCGCCAGGCGATGCGCGGATTGATCGACGCCCAGCACGAAAGCGGATGGATACAGGCGTGCCAGTCGCAGGCTGCTTTCGCCCACGCCACAGCCAGAATCCAGAATCAGCGGCGCAACTGGATTCCAGCCGCGCCAACGCGCCAGCATCCCGGCAAAGGCTGCGCGACTGGCGTCGCTCACGGGCTTGCGGTAGGCAGAGGACAAATGTCGGCGCACGACTTTTTCCAGATCGGGATGGATTCCCCCCTGATTACTGAGAACTTGGCGGGAGGTTTGGGAGACAGAGGTGACAAAAATCATGTTGATGCAACAGGAATAAACGCAGGTAAAACTCTGGGGATTTTACGAAAAAACCGCCCCCCAAAATCAGAAAACAGCAAGAAATGAGCGACAGGTATTCATGCGAAGTCGCTCAAACCAAACCTGGAAGGGGTTTGCATCCCCTTCCAGGTGGCTACGGGCGGGGTTTCAAACCGGAGTTGGTTTTACGA
>JAISWQ010000049.1 GCA_031271025.1 Zoogloeaceae bacterium
AGCAACGAAGAATGTGACAGTGGCGAAAAAAGCTGTACTTATGTCATCACCCGCAGCGTGCCCGCCGGCGGAACCAAGGCAACCGCTTTCCTCCTCACAGCCACCCCCACAGGCACACAAACAGCAGACAAATGCGGCAATCTGACCCTGGATCACAACGGAGTAAAAGGCGCAAGCAAAGGCAAGGTCGCAGATTGCTGGCGCTGAACGCCCGTTCATGATTCACAGTCTTCCGGCATTGTCTCCCCGCCACACAGCAGGTTTTGTCGGTAGAACCAGGTGAGCAGATGGTAAAAAGCGGGATAGATTTGGGCAAGCGGTTGCGGGGCGGAAAGAAGGTTTCGCTGACCACGGCGAAAAAGCAAGCGTAAGTTTCAGGGAGAAACCGTACCTACCGGGCAGAGGGATAAAAATGCCCTGCAACGTTCCTGTTTTTTGCGCACCTGTAGTGAATATGGGAGATAATGACGCCCTTCTCTGGCTCCAGAATCCTGAACCCCATGGCAATCGAACTTTACAACGACGGGAACCACATCGTTCATGCCTTCTACGATCTGGTTGATGACAAAGCCACGAACGCCGTACAGTGCAACCAGTTTCTGGTCATCGACAACGGGCACGGCGCTCTGATCGATCCAGGCGGCAACATGACCTACACCGGCCTCCTGATCGACATGCAGAAGCACTTCTCGTCGCGGGAACTGAACTACATCCTTGCTTCCCACCCTGACCCGGACATCATCGCCTCTGTCAATAAATGGTTTGTGGCTTCCAGTTGCAAGGTCATGATCTCCTCGCTGTGGGTGCGTTTCGTGCCGCACTTCACCACGGGCAAGGACAATTCCAACCGTATCGTCGGCATTCCCGATGACGGCGGCCTCATCTCCCTGGGGCGCTGCAAGATTGTGGCGCTGCCTGCGCATTTCATGCACGCCGAAGGCAATTTCCAGTTTTATGACCCCATTGCCAAGATTCTCTTTTCCGGCGACCTGGGGGCTTCCATCGTGCCACACGATCAGGCTTCCATCCCCATCACCAACTTTGCCTCCATCGTGAAATACATGCACGACTTCCACAAACGCTACATCGTGAGCGGCAAAGTCTGCCGCTACTGGGCGCAAATGGTGCGGCAACTGCAAATCGACCAGATCGTGCCGCAACACGGCTGCCGCCTCGTCGGCAAGCAGGCGGTCAATGATTTCATCGACTGGATCGAACAACTGGAATGCGGTGTCGACCTGATGACGCAAAGTCACTACCAATTGCCGCGCAAGATGCTGTAGCCCCCATGCGCACAACACGGCGGTCAGGTTTTCCCCTGACCGCTTTTTTACGCCCATCAGGTTTTTTCGCCATGCCGCTCTCCAGTCCCCTGCGCCGGGAAAACGCCCCGAACGGTATCCCGCGCCTCGCCATTCTCGACCAGACCCGTCTGCCGCACGCCACGCACTGGCTGCCCCTTGCGCATTGGCGGGAAGCCGAAACCGCCATCCGCGCCATGCAGGTACGTGGTGCGCCGCTGATCGGCATCACCGCCGCCTATGGCCTTGCCCTCGCCATGCAGGAAGACGCCAGCGACACGCAGCTTGTCGAGGTTACGGCGCGACTGGCCGCCACCCGTCCCACGGCGGTCAATCTGCGCTGGGCGCTTGCCCGGATGCGCGCCTGTCTTCAGACTCTGACGCCCGCCGCCCGCCGAAACGCGGCCTGGGCAGAAGCTGACGCCCTCGCGGCGGAAGACGCCGCCCGCAACCACGCCATCGGCCAGCATGGCCTTGCCCTGCTGCGCGCCCTGCCGCGCCCAGGTGCCCGCCCTTTGCGCGTCATGACCCATTGCAACGCGGGCTGGCTTGCCACGGCGGGCGGCGGCACAGCGCTGGCTCCGGTTTATGCCGCGCGGGCAGCGGGAATTCCGCTTGAAGTCTGGGTCTCGGAAACCCGTCCGCGCAACCAGGGACTGCTCACGGCCTGGGAACTGCGGGAAGCGGATGTGCCGCATACCGTGATCGCCGACAACGCCGCCGGAATCTTGATGGCACAGGGCAAGGTCGACGCCATTTTCGTCGGCGCGGATCGCATTGCCGCCAACGGCGATGTCGCCAACAAGGTCGGCACCCTGCTCAAGGCGCTGGCCGCCCGCCGCTTCGGTCTTCCCTTCTATGTTGCCGCGCCGACTTCCACTTTCGATGCCGCCTGCGCCAACGCCACGGATATTCCCATCGAGGAACGCGACGGCGACGAAGTACGCTGTGTCACAGGGATGAATACGGCAGGGCAGCCCGTTACGGCACGGCTTTTGCCCGAACACACTGCCGTCAACAATATCGCTTTCGACCTCACGCCTGCCGATCTGGTCACGGCCTTCGTCACCGAACGCAGCGTTTTTGCTGCTGAGGCAGCCGCCTTGCGTCCTCTTTTTGCGGAGCCGGAACATGACTGATCGCGCACAGCAGGAAACCCTGATCGCCACCGCCCGCGCCATGCAGGCCGCAGGCTTGAATCGAGGGACGGCAGGCAATCTTTCCGTGCGTTTTTTACACGCGGGACGCGACGGTTTTTTCATCACCCCCAGCGGCCGGGATTATGCCAGTCTCATCCCGGAAGACATTCCCTGGCTACCGCTCGCCGAAGGCGCGGACGGCCACGAAGGCGGAAAACCGCCCTCCTCCGAATGGCGGATGCACCACGATCTCTACGTCCAGCGTCCGGAGGCCGGCGCGGTGCTGCACGCCCATTCCACGTTCGCGGTGGCGCTGTCCTGCCTGCGCCGGGAAATTCCGCCTTTTCACTACATGATCGCCCGCTTCGGCGGCGCTACCGTGCGTTGCGCCGCTTATGCCCTGTTTGGCAGTCAGGCGCTTTCCGATTGCGCGCTTGCGGCGCTTCAGGACCGATCGGCCTGCCTGCTTGCCAATCACGGCATGCTGGTATATGGCAGGAATTTGCAACAGGCGCTGGACAAGGGCGTGGAACTGGAAGCCCTGTGCGAACACTATGCCCGCGCCGCGCAACTGGGCACGCCGGTACTGCTTTCGCGGGAAGAAATGACAGCGGCGCTGGAACGTTTCCAGACTTACGGCGCGGCTTAGAACCTCTTTATCAGAACATTCTGCCGCGTTTTTCTCAATCGCTTTCGTATCGCGGATGATAAGGGCCATACAGAATGCCTTCCGGGCGTCCGGCGGAAAGCAGGCGAGAACTTGCTGCCCGTCCCATGAGGTAGGAGCGGTCGCTGATGTGATTGACGATCTGGCTGAGCGCCGCGTTCAGGAGCATCCCAACCAGGCCGTTGTTGCTCCCTCCCTGGTTGCTGCTTTCAACAACCGTTACCCGTCCCGACCACAGTTCCTGACCACTCCGCAAATCCACCAGTCTGGCCGAAGCAACCGCTTCCACCACACTTTCGATCAGGCGATAGCTCGCCCCATAGCGTTCCACGACGATATGAAGCGCCGCATCTGCGCCGAAAATTTCGCGCAGTCTGATCCGCGCAATGCCCTGCGCCTCTTCCGGGACGGTCACACCGTTCTGGCGGAAGGTTTCCTCGGAAAGCGTCACAGGAATCACGTAATAGCCCGCCTCCGCCAGCGGTCGGGTCGTGCTGGAAAGCAGACTCAGGGAAGCATTCGTTTCCGGAGAATGGTTGATGGGCGGCAAAACCAGAATCGAGCGCGGACGGCTTTCCCGAAAAGCCAGATACTCGTTTTGCCGGATTGGCGTTGGCGTGGTAGCACAGGCGGAAAGCAGGGCCACCACGCCCAGGAGCAGCGCCATCCGCGCCATGCGGGAATGAAAAGATGCAGTCTTCATGAGCGCGTCTCCCCACGCTTATCCTGCTTTTTCAGCAGAAAATCCATGAAGGCGGCCGCTTCCGGGAAACGTGTTTTTTCCGTTGTGAAACATTCCACCGCCTTTTCGTCTTTTCCGGTTTCCAGATAGAGCAAGCCCAGATGCGCGAAGAAACCCGGCGGCGGCGTTTTGCCACTGGCGTTGGCGTGTTCAAGGTCACGTTCCAGCGCCTCGATTTCCGCCTCCCGGCTTGCTCCATTGAAGTGGGCGTAGACCTGCTCCTCATAGCTGCCCCAGGCGTAGAGAGATTCCGGCGCAGTCGCACAGCCGGAAAAAGCAAGCGCCAACACCGTCAGCAGCCACGTTTTACTGCTTTCCCGCTTCATCGCGCCAGACTCCAGCCACCTTCGTCGATGGCCGCGCCCAGTTTTTCCACAGCCTCGCGGACTGCAAGATCCAGCACCTTGCCGTTCAGTGTGGAATCATAGCCCGATGTACCGCCAAAGCCGATGATTTCCCGGCTGGAAAGCGCGTATTCTCCTGCGCCCTGCGCCGAATAGACCACTTCCGAACTGCGAATATCGACCACATTGAGGCTCACCTTGGCGTAAGCCACCTGTTCCTTGCCACGTCCCAAAATACCAAATAATTGGTGATCCCCCACTTCCTTGCGGCCAAATTCCGTCACATCGCCCGTCACCAGATAAGCCGCGCCTTTCAACGCCTGCGCTTCCTTGCGGATCTGGCTTTCCAACTTTGCCTCCTCCAGATTGTCACGATCCAGCACGGTAAAGCGGTTCGTCTGCTGCAAGTGGGTGATGAGGATCGTCTTGGCCTGGCTCCCCAGGCGGTCTACGCCATCCGAAAAAACACCGCGCATGAAACTGGAACGGTTATCGAACTTGCCAACTGCAATCGGCGTGCGTTGCCCGGCGTAGGGCTTTCCCGCCGTGGCAACGGTTTCAACCGGCAGCGCGCGATGGCTTTCCGTGGCACACCCCGCCAGCAAGGCCGTTACCGCAAGCGTGGAAAAAAGAATCCTGGTTTTCATCGTAAAACTCACTCCAGTTGGAAGCCTCCCCTTGAGGGGAATAATCAAGCACGGCAGAGGCATAACTTCTTCCGCGCGCTGCCGCCCGGTGACAGGCATGGATTGAAACATGACAAAAGAATCGCAAAGGCAAAAAAGAGCGGTTGTTATTCCGCCTGGTCTTGCCGCGTTCAACCTTCAAAGCCTTTTCTCCCTTGACAACGGGAAGCCAGAGGAGATCGGGCGGCAATGAAACAACAAACGTATCATATCAGAACCTGTTCATCGTAAAACCAACTCCGGTTTGAAACCCCGCCCTTCAGGCCGGGGTTTCGACCGTAGCCCTTGGGGAAGGGAAAGAAGCCCCTTTCCCAATGGCGCTTGACCGACAGCCCTGAAGGGCTGTCGCTGATTTTTGCTCTCTGATTTTTTGGGCGCGGTCGGGAATCATCCAAAGTGGCAAGAATTTCGTCATTGCAAGACGATTCAGCGACGAAGCCCTCCAGAAAAAGCATGGATTGCCACGGGCCTCTCGTCCCTCGCAATGACAAAAATGGGAGGACAACCCCCCTCAACCGCCACTTTGGATTGTACCCTTGAATGATGATTTTCTTGCGATGTGGCGGCATTTCTGGTATTAAGCTCACCTTTTCGTTTTATCAGGGACGGCTATCCATATGACCGAAGAACTGCTCAACCGCAATTTCGTGCCTTATCAACCCGCCAAAGGGGAGCCCTACATGAGCAAAGGCCAGCTCCAGCACTTTCGCAATATGCTGGAAGATGTCAAGAAGGAATTGGGGCTGGATATTGAGCGCACCGTACACACCATGCAGGACGAAGCGACGGTTTTTGCCGATCCCAACGACCGTGCCAGTCAGGAAACGGACATCGCCATCGAATTGCGCAACCGGGATCGTGAGCGCAAGCTCATCAAGAAAATCAACGAAACCTTGGCGCGCATCGATTCCGGGGATTATGGCTTCTGCGACAAATGCGGTGTTGAAATCGGTATACAGCGCCTGGAAGCACGTCCGACCGCTACGCTCTGCATTGACTGCAAGACTCTGGAAGAAATGAAGGAACGCCAGATTGCCAAGTAGGGGCTCCGCTTCTTCACCCCCCCAAAAAAACGCCGTCCCCAAAAAGGAACGGCGTTTTTGCATACGGGAGAAGGGGCCGGGCCGGAATTTCTTCAGGCGTTGTAGCGTGCTTCCAGCGCCGCGATGGCGGGCAGGGTTTTTCCTTCGAGAAATTCGAGGAAAGCGCCGCCGCCGGTAGAGATGTAGCCAATGTCGGCGGCAATGTCGAATTTGGCGATGGCGGCCAGGGTGTCGCCGCCGCCCGCGATGGAAAACCCCTGGGCGTGGGCAATGGCGGAAGCCAGCATCTTGGTGCCGCCCGCGAACTGGGCGTGTTCAAAAACACCGACCGGGCCGTTCCAGACGATCGTCCCCGCGTTGGCGACGATCTGCGCCAGCCGCGCCGCGCTTTTGGGACCGATGTCCAGAATGCGATCCTGCGCGCCGACTTTATCCACGGCGATTTTGTTGGCGCGCGCCAGCGCCGAGACTTCGTCGGCCACGACCACATCCACAGGCAATGGCACCTCCGCCCCGCGCGCGCGCATCAGATCCATGATGGCCTGGGCTTCCTTGACCAGTTCCGGTTCGGCGAGCGATTCGCCGATGCGTTTTCCTGAAGCGAGCAAAAAGGTGTTGGCGATGCCGCCGCCGACGATCAGTTGATCCACCTTGTCCGCCAGCGACTTCAAAATGGTGAGTTTGGAGGAGACCTTGGCGCCGCCGACAATGGCGACAAGCGGACGTTTGGGGTCATGCAGCGCCTTCTCCAGGGCGTCGATTTCCGCGCCCATGAGGAGACCGGCGCAAGCGATGGGCGCGAAGCGGGCGATGCCGTGTGTGGTGGCTTCCGCCCGGTGCGCGGTACCGAAGGCGTCGTTCACATAAACATCGCAGAGCGCGGCCATTTTTTGGGCGAGCGCTTCGTCATCCTTTTTTTCACCCCGGTTGCAGCGGCAGTTTTCCAGCAGGACGATTTCGCCGGGGGCGAGTGTAAAACCGCCCTCCACCCAGTCCGGCACGAGGCGCACGGGTTTCAGCAGCAACTGCGAGAGGCGCACGGCGACGGGCGCAAGGGTGTCGTCCGCGCCCACCGCGCCTTCTGCGGGACGCCCCAGGTGAGAAGTCACCATGACCGCCGCGCCTTGTTCCAGCGCGTATTGGATGGAAGGGAGCGAAGCCTTGATGCGGGTATCCTCGGTGATATTGCCCGCCTCGTCCTGCGGCACGTTCAGGTCGGCGCGAATGAAAACGCGCTTGCCGGCAAGATCGACGTGATCCAGGGTATTTACACGCATGAGCACTCCTTGTTGTTTTTCAACGGGGGACAGAGCGCGTCCCAGCGGGCGCTCCAGTGGGAAAGCACATCCAGCATCCGGTTGGCAAAGCCCCATTCGTTGTCGAACCAGACAAGACCATTGACGAGGCTGCCGCCGTTCGGCAACGCGGCAAGGGAAAGCGCGCCGCCGTCTACGATGGCCGAATGCGGATCGTGGTTGAAGTCGATGGAAGCGTGGATTTCTTCCGTCCAGGCGATGAGACCCTGTAATGTGTCCCCGGCTGCGCTGGCGAGGATGTGGCGCAGCCCGGCAAGGGTGAGCGGCTGCGCGAGCGCCAGGGTGAATTCGATGGCGGAAACATTGGGCGTCGGCACGCGGATGGCTTTGGCGCCGACCCGTCCGGCAAGGCGCGGGAGCAAACGCTCCACGCCGCGGGCAAGGCCGGTGGAAACCGGGATGATGGACTGCATGGCCGAGCGGGTGCGGCGCAGATCGGCGTGATGATAGCCGTCGATCAGCGGCTGGTCATTCATGACCGAATGCAGGGTGGTGAGGTAGGCCGCTTCCACGCCCCAGTGCCGATCCAGCAGATCCAGGAGCGGCACAATGGCGTTGGTGGTGCAGGAAGCGGCGGAGAGGATGCGTTCCGCGCCCGTGAGCGTCGCCTGATTGACGCCGCAGACGATGGTGGCATCCACATCCGCCGCGCTGTTGGCGGGATGGGAGAGCAAAAGGCGCGGCGCGCCCGCGTCCAGAAAACGGGCAAGTTCGGCGCGGCTGCTGTATTGGCCGGAACAGTCGATGACGGCTTCCACGCCCAGCGCGCGCCAGTCCACGCCTTCAGGCGTTTCGGCGTGATGAACGGGGATGGCGCTATCGTCGATGTGGAGCATGCCTGCCGCCGCATCCGCCGAAACCTTGCCGGGGAAACGTCCGTGCGTGGAATCGAAGCGGGTCAGATAGGCCATGCTGGCGATGTCGGCGGGTTCGTTGATCGCCACGACCTGAAAGTGCCTTGCCAGACCGGCCTCATGGAGCGCCCGCAAGAAACAGCGGCCAATGCGTCCATAGCCGTTGATGGCGAGCCGACGTGGCGCGCCGCCTGGGTTAGCGCGCATGGCTCAGAACACCTGCCACCATTTTTTCTTTTTTTCCAGTCCGTTCCTGAAGAAATCACTGTTCGGGTAGTTGAGGCGCAACACCCGTTCGGCGTCGGCCTTGAGATCGGTCAGTCCCAGCTTGTCGTAAGCGAGCGTGAGAATGTAGAGCGCCTCTTCCTGCGCCGGGGCGTTGGGGTAGTGCTCAACGGCGTACTGGCTGCGGTTGGCGGCGGCGAGATAAGCGCCGCGCTTGAAGTAATAGCGCGCCACATGCACCTCGTGCGCGGAGAGGGCATTGACCAGATAGTTCATGCGTTGCAGGGCGTCCGGCGTGTATTTGCTCTCGGGAAAACGCCGCGCCAGTTCCTTGAAGGTCTCGAAGGATTCCCGCGCCGATTTCGGGTCGCGTTCGGTCTGATCCTGAGTATTGAGATAGCCCATGAACCCCAGGTCGCCGTTGAAGCCGATCAGCCCCTTCAGATAATAGAGGTAATCCACATTGGGATGATTGGGGTGCAACTTGATGAAGCGATCGCAGGCGACGAGCGCCTGATCGGCATCGCCGTTTTTCCAGTGTACATAGGCTACGTCCATCTGCGCCTGTTGGGCGAGGCGTCCATAAGGGTAGCGGGATTCCAGCTTCTGGTAGAGTTTCAGCGCCTCTTCCCAGTTGCTGTCCTGCATGGCGGATTTGGCTTCCGAGTAGAGCCGGTTGGCGGACCAGTTTGCCGTGGTATCGATTTCTTCCGGCAGCAGACTGCACGCGGCGAGCGGCAGGACAAACGCCAGCGCGGCGCGGCGCAGCCAGAAACGGCAGGATCGGGTTAAACTGTTCATATGATGATGACGGCGCGTTCGAATGAAAACGGCGGGGATTATACCCTGAGCCTCGATGAGGATTGGTGCGGGAAAAGCGTGGAGCGCCTGCGCGTGCCGGAGACGGAAGCGGGCGAACGGCTGGATGCCGTGCTCGCGCGCCTTTTGCCGCAACATTCCCGCAGCCGCTTGCAGGGCTGGATTCGGGAAGGCGTCCTGTGGGTTGACGGCAGTGTCGAGACTTCGCTCAAACGCAGGCTGAAAGGCGGCGAGGCGCTGGAACTTGCGGCAGAGCCGGAGACCCGTTTGCCGATCCTGACGCCGGAAGCCATTCCGCTCGATGTGGTGTATGAGGACAGGGCGCTGCTGGTGATTGAAAAACCGGCGGGTCTGGTGGTGCATCCCGGCAATGGCAACTGGCAGGGAACCCTGATGAATGGCCTGCTCCATCATGACCCGGCGCTGGCGCGGGTGCCGCGCGCGGGGATTGTGCATCGGCTGGACAAGGATACCAGTGGTCTTCTGGTCGTCGCCCGCACGCCGGAGGCGCAGACCGATCTGGTTCGGCAATTGCAGGCGCGGGGGGTCCGGCGTGAGTATCTGGCGGTCGCGCAAGGCGAAATCTCGCGCGATGGGCGGGTGGAAGCGCCGATTGGGCGTCATCCGAAAGACAGAATCAAAATGGCGGTGGTGCAGGGGGGCAAACCTGCCGTGACCCATTATCAGGTACTGCGTCGTTTTGCGGGGGCGACTTTGCTCAGATGTCGTCTGGAAACCGGGCGTACCCATCAGATTCGTGTGCACCTGGCGCACCTGGGCTATCCCCTGCTGGGCGATCCGGTTTATGGGCGCAACCCGCGCCGGACATTGCCTGCCTTTGCCCGTCAGGCGCTACATGCCGCCCGTCTGGGGTTGATTCACCCGGAAAGCGGCGCGGCGATGGCCTGGGAGGCTCCCTTGCCGGAGGATATGCGCGCCCTGCTGGCAACCCTGGAACAGCAGAATGCCGGCGATGCCTGAATTCATCGTCCCGGACTGGCCCGTGCCTGCGGGGGTTCGCGCCTTGCAGAGTACGCGCCTGGGCGGGGTTTCCACCGCGCCCTATGCGGATTTCAACCTGGGCGGGCATGTCGGGGATGCGCCGGAAGCCGTGGCGGAAAACCGCGCCCTGCTGCGCGCGGCTCTGCCTGCCGATCCATTCTGGCTTGTGCAGGTGCATGGTTTCCGGGTCATGGATCTGGATGCCATGCCTGCGCATGGGGAAGCCGACGCCGCCTTGAGCCGGAGGCCGGATTGCGTTTGCGCCGTGATGACGGCGGATTGTCTGCCGGTGTTGTTCTGCGACCAGGGCGCGACGGTTGTCGCTGCCGCGCACGCGGGTTGGCGTGGCCTGTGCGCGGGCGTGCTGGAAGCGACGCTGGCGGCCATGCGCGTCCCCGCCGGGGAGATTCTGGCTTGGCTGGGGCCTGCGATTGGGCGGGAAGCGTTTGAGGTTGGGGGGGAGGTGCGCGCCGCCTTTGTCGCGCGGGACAGGGCGGCGGCGTCTGCCTTCCGGGAGAGAGGCAACGGAAAATTCCTGGCGGATTTGTACGCGCTGGCGCAGCAACGCCTGAATGCAGCCGGGGTCATGGCAATCCACGGCGGCGGTTTTTGCACGGTATCCGAGGCGAGACGTTTTTTTTCCTACCGCCGGGAAGGGCGCACCGGGCGCATGGCGAGCCTGATCTGGCTCGATGGCGGCTCTGGGACAGCGATAGGAAAATCAGAGGTCAGCAAAAATGAACAGGTTCCAGGCCCCGTGGAAGGCCCGGAAAAATTTTGACCCCGTTCGTATTTTTGGGTTATATTTCGATAAGCTTGTTGAGAATCAAAATCATATGTGAATGAAATCATGTGTGAATTTTTCTCGCTGCACCATGTTTTCCTCCTGTTCGACAACCTTTCTGGAGCACTGACCCATGCAAGCGATTTCCTTCTCCCGGCAAA
>JAISWQ010000167.1 GCA_031271025.1 Zoogloeaceae bacterium
GGTATTTTTCAAGACGGCTTCTCAAACGCTTCCCTCAGAATGTGGTACAGTTCGCCCCGGCGGGTCTCCCCGCATTGCAAGGCGGCAAACCGGGTCAGGTTCGGAAGAAAGCAGCCCTAGTCGTTTTCTGCAAGTGCCGGGGGTCAGGCTCGCCACCTTCCTTTTTGTCTGCCCTTTACCCTTCACCCCCTTCGCCGACCTTTCCCGCAATGGCCTATCAGGTTCTGGCGCGCAAATGGCGCCCCCGCAACTTCTCGCAACTGGTAGGGCAGGAACACGTGGTGCGGGCGCTGACGCACGCGCTCAACGAAAAACGCCTGCATCATGCCTGGCTCTTCACCGGCACGCGCGGCATTGGCAAAACCACCATCGCCCGCATTCTGGCGAAATCCCTCAACTGCGAAGCCGGCATCTCCGCCGAACCCTGCGGCCATTGTTCTGCCTGTCAGGAAATCGACAGCGGACGCTTTGTCGACCTGCTGGAAGTTGATGCCGCCACCAATACACAGGTCGACAAGATGCGCGAATTGCTGGAAAACGCCATCTACGCGCCGACACGCGGGCGGTACAAGGTCTACGTGATCGACGAAGTGCACATGCTGACGACCAATGCCTTCAACGCCATGCTGAAGACGCTGGAAGAACCGCCGGAGCATGTCAAATTCATTCTGGCCACCACCGATCCGCAGAAAATCCCGGTCACGGTACTGTCGCGCTGCCTGCAATTCAACCTGAAACAGATGCCGGTTGCCGCCATCGTCGGACATCTGGCCCGCATTCTCGAAGCGGAAGCGATTCCCTTCGAGACCGCCGCCTTGCAGCACCTCGCCGGAGCGGCGGCAGGCAGCATGCGCGACGCGCTTTCCCTCACTGATCAGGCCATCGCCCACGGCGCGGGCGCGGTACGGGCGGATGAAGTGCGCGACATGCTGGGCACCGTCGATGCCACTCGCCTTCTCGATCTGCTCGACGCCCTTGTCGACCAGGACGGCGAACGCCTCCATGCGCTGGCGGAAGAAATGCAGGCCAAAAGCCTTTCCGCCGCCAGCGCCCTGCAGGAAATCGCGGCGATCCTCACCCGCATCCAGCTCCTGCAACTGGCGCCGCGCGGCGTGGCCGAGGATGATCCCCTGCGTCCGCGTCTGGCTGCGCTCGCCGAACGCTGCGCCCCTGAATTCATCCAGCTGGCCTACCAGATTGCCGCGCAGGGACGCCAGGAACTGGCGCTCGCGCCGGACGAGCACAGCGGCTTTCTCATGACGCTCCTGAGGATGCTGGCTTTTTATCCTGAACAGGAAACGGCAGAAAACAAAAAGCGGGAAACAGGGAAACCGCCGGTGACGGCAAACCGGACGTCCACGCCTGCTTCCCCTGCCAGCACCGCGAAACCCGCTCCCCTGCCAGCCGGTACGCCAGTGCCCGCAGACTGGGCGACACTGGTGACACAGTTGAATATTTCCGGTCTGGTGCGGCAACTGGCGAACAATTGCGCCCTCGTCCGGCGCACGGCGGAAGAATGCGTGCTGCGCCTTCCGCCTGGCGAACGCCATCTCGACCAAAAATCGCATCAGGACAAATTGCGTCTGGCACTGGCGGAGCGCCTGGGCAATGCGCAATTCCGGCTCGTTCTCGAAGTCGCGGAAGTGGCGGAAGCCACCCCCGCGCAAGTCGAACAGGCGGCGCGACGCGCCCGTCTGGATGAAGCGGCCCGGGAACTGGAAAACGATCCCTTCGTGCAAAGCGCGCAGGAAACGCTGGATGCCCGCATCGTGCCGGATTCCATCCAGCCCCTTTGATTTTTTTATTTTTCCCTCTCAACGCAAGGAGCAACACATGATGAAAGGCGGATTGGCCGGTCTGATGAAACAGGCGCAGGCAATGCAGGCCAACATGGTCAAGGCGCAGGAAGAACTGGCGCAAATCGAAATTGAAGGCCAATCGGGCGCGGGCATGGTCAAGGTGACAATGACCTGTAGCCACGATGTGCGCCGCGTGACCATCGATCCCTCGGTGATGGATGACAGGGAAATGCTGGAGGATCTGATCGCGGCGGCCTTCAACGATGCCGTCAAGCGCGGCGAATCCCTGAGTTCCGAACGCATGGCGGGCTTTACCGCGGGTCTCAACCTGCCGCCAGGCTTCAAGCTGCCGTTCTGAGTTCTGGTCGCGGAGTCGGGGCTGGACAGGCC
Source organism: Zoogloeaceae bacterium (assembly GCA_031271025.1). Classification (GTDB taxonomy): domain Bacteria; phylum Pseudomonadota; class Gammaproteobacteria; order Burkholderiales; family Rhodocyclaceae; genus Azovibrio. Next base: position 2,190 of record JAISWQ010000167.1, read on the forward strand.
ACGACTGGCGGGATGCGCCCCTTTCCCATGTCCCTCACCAGCCTTGAACACCTGATTACCGCCCTGCGTTGCCTGCCGGGCGTTGGCCCCAAGTCGGCGCAACGCATGGCCTATCACCTGCTCCAGCATGACCGTCCAGGCGCGGCGCGGCTGGCGGCAAGCCTTGCCTCCGCGCTGGAAACGCTGCGTCATTGCGAACGTTGCAACAGCTTTGCCGTGGAGGCGATTTGCCCGCGCTGCGCCTCGACACGCCGGGATGCTTCCCTCCTCTGCGTGGTGGAAACGCCGGTCGACCTCCTGAGAGTCGAAGAAACCCTTTCCTATTCCGGCCTTTATTACGTGCTCATGGGGCGGCTCTCGCCGCTGGATGGCATGGGGCCCAGGGAACTGGGACTGGAAAAACTGCTGGCGCGGGCACTGGATGGCGTGGTGCGGGAAGTCATTCTGGCAACCAATTACACCAACGAGGGCGAAGCCACCGCCCATTACCTCGCCCAACAACTTGCCGCGAGGGGACTGAAAATCAGCCGCCTCGCGCGCGGCGTTCCGGTGGGCGGCGAACTGGAATTCGTCGATTCCGGCACCCTGGCTCAAGCCTTCCGCGAACGGCGAACGCTGTAAAGTACCCGTTCATCGTAAAACCAACTCCGGTTTGAAACCCCGCCCGCAAGAAAGGTGCGAAGGTTGGAAC
>JAISWQ010000015.1 GCA_031271025.1 Zoogloeaceae bacterium
ATCTTGCCCTGTTAAAACAATGCCGAACCCGCCTGCGGCAGGTACGCGGCGTGCTTTCCATGATTGGCCTGTACGGGGTGGATCAGGTTGTGGAGGCACTGGATGGTTTGATGGCAGTGCTGGAGACGCAGGATTCGGCGAATGCCGCTGCTCTGGACACGCTCCAGCAGGCGATCCAGGCGGTGCAGCATTATCTGGATGGCCTGCTGGTGGGCGAGGCGAACCAGCCTTTGCGCCTTTTTTTGCCCTATCGAGCGCTGATGCAGGCGCAGGGCAAGAAGGCGGAACCGGCTGATTTGTTTTTCCCGGAACTTTCTGTGCCGGTGCCGCCGCATGCTGCTGTGTCATTGGCGCCGGATGCCATTCATGCGCAGATTCATGCCGAACGGGTGCGTTTCCAGCGCGGGATGCTGGACTGGTTGCGCCAACCGTCAGGCAGCGCGGCATGGAAGAGCGGGCTGCTCCAGATGCAGGAAGCAATTCAGGCGATTGAGGCGATGCAATCCTCGGCGGCGGTGCGCGGTTTCTGGCGCGCGGCGTTGGGCGTGATGGTCTCGCTGGTGAAGCAGGCCAATACCGAGGATGATGCCCGTCATATCTGCGTGCGCATCGACCTGCAAATTCGGCATCTGTTGGAAGGGGATTCCGCTGTGGCGGAGCGTCTGCAACGGGATGCCCTTTATTTTGTCGCCCGTAGCGCGGGCGAGGCGGATTCCCTGCTGGCGGAATTGCAGGGTATTTACCACCTGAAAGCCCTGCTGCCAACTGCGGAGCAGCTTCAGGCAGTGACGAATGCCTCGCAGGAACATACCTTGCGCCGCCTGAAGGAACACATTTCTAGCGCGGAAGAGCAGTGGAACCGCTATTGTTCCGGCAGTGTTTCTTCCCTTGCCGCTTTTACCGAACAGACCAATGTCATTGTCCAGCTGACCGCGCAACTGGGGAATTCGGATCTGAATCTGCTGACGCAGGCGCTTCATGCGGTTGCGGCCTGGCTCGTCAAACAACCGGCGCATGCTTCGGATGGCATTTCGATGGAAATTGCCACGGCGCTGATTCTGATTCAGAACGCGCAGGAACATTTTGCCCTGCTTGGACAGGATTTTCCGCAACAGGCGCGGCTGATGGCACAGCGTCTGACGGACTGCGCGAAAGGGCTGCCTCTCTCCAGCGATGTGGTACCGCTTCTGGATGAAATTTCCCGTCGCGCTCAGGATCGCCTGCTGATGGCGCAGGTGGTGCGCGAGGTTCTGAACAATCTGACCCAGATCGAGCAGGATCTGGATGCCTACTTCCGCGATCCGGCGGCGGTGGCGCTGGATTTCAAGGCGCTGGAAGAAAGCCTGCATCAGGTTTCCGGCGCGCTTGCCATGCTGGGACATGATGCCGCGGTGGCCTATCTGGATGACTGCAAGACGCTGATCCTGACTTTCAACCAGACTGAGACGCCGGATACGGCCACTTTTGAGGAAGTCGCGCAACGGCTTGCGGTCATTGCCTTCTTTGTCGAATCGCTGCAAAACAGCGTGCAGGAATTCCAGAGCTTTGTGCAACGTTTGCTGGATCCGGCTGCTGCGGCGGCAGCGCGAGCGGCTGCCGAGAAAGCGAAAGCCTCCGCACTTGTGACCACGACCAGTGTCGAGCAGCAACTGGAACGCCTGAAGTCGGAAACCCGGAGTGTGCTGGAGGCGGTCAAATCCAACCCCGGCGATGTGGAATCGCGCCACAAGTTGGAACAACATTTGCTGGTGCTGCAAAAGAATGCCGATCTGGTGGGTGACCAGACGCTCCTGGCGCAAATCGAGGCGGCGCTGGCAACCTTGCGCACGACCGGTTCCGAACAGGCTGCGCAGATTGCGCAGGTGGAGGAGACGCTTGCGCCTGCCATCGAGTTTGCGCCTGAATCCCAGCCTTCCGCTGAAACCCTGCAATTGGCGCAATCCAGTGATGACGAGGTGGATGCGGAACTCTTGGATATCTTCCTCGAAGAAGCGGAAGAAGTGCTGGGTAGCATCGAGGAAAATCTGGGCGCCTTGCGGCAGCAGCCGCATGATCTGGATACGATGACGACGATCCGGCGTGGCTCGCATACCCTGAAGGGCAGCGGACGCATGGTGGGCTTGAAGGAATTGGGCGAGGTTGCCTGGGCGGTTGAGCAAACCCTCAACCTCTGGCTCAACCAGAAGCAGGAGGCTACCCCGGAATTGTTGGAAATGATTGAGCGTGTGCATCGGATTTTTTCCGAATGGATCATTCATTTGCGTGCCCGCGATGGTTTGGCGCCTGCTTACACATCGTTGGTGGCGTTGGCGGAACATTTGCGGGGAGGAAGTGAAGTACGTCTGGGGGGGGCTTCCTCTGCGTCTGCCCAGGAGGCTGGAGGTGGCCTGGGGGAGCCGCAAGCCGGAACTTCCTCTGAAGCCTTATTGGCGCCTGTAGAGCCTCTGGTTCTGAAGGCACAGGAAGTTCCGGCGAATCCGGATACTGAATCGAATCCAGAAACGACGGAGCGCGCGGAAGCTGGCAGCGAACCGGACGAAAAAGTGAGCGTGGATTCACACTCTGAAACGCTGGGTTTTGATCTCCATATCACGCAGGACTCCGAAGCGTACCCGGAGTCTGAAACAAGCACTGATAGCCCTGATCTTGCAGGCGCTGCGGTGCTTGCTGAAGCCGCGCAGGCGGAATATCCCGAAGTCGAGCAGGCAGAATATCCTGAAGCCGCGCAGGCAGAATATCCTGAAGCCGCGCAGGCAGAATATCCTGAAGCCGCGCAGGCAGAATATCCCGAAGCCGCGCAGGCAGAATATCCCGAAGCCGCGCAGGCAGAATATCCCGAAGCCGCGCAGGCAGAATATCCCGAAGCCGTACAGGCGGAATATCCCGATGAAGCGCCCAAAGAGTGGGGCGAGGTGGTGCTGGATGCGAAGGATTTCAGCTTTGCTTCCGATGCGGCAGAGGAACGCGCGCCTGTTGTATCTGGGGCAGAAGCCGCGAAAGAGGAGGAAGTCGCAAAAGAAGAGGATTCTGAGATTTCGCCGCAGCTTTTCCAGATTTTCCAGGGTGAGGCCCAAACCTACATGGATCGGTTGAATGCCTTTATCGTGGATCTGGTCGCAACGCCCATGATGCCGACTCCCTATGAGTCGCATCGTGCCGCCCATACCCTGGCCGGAATTGCGGGAACGCTGGGCTTTATGCCGGTGCATGATCTTTCCAGGGGGCTGGAGTTGGCCCTGGTGCGCCGAGGTGACACCCAGCACCCGGATGCGCTGGAGGGGCAGGAAGTCATGCGGCAGACAGTCGAAGCGCTGGGGAGGATGCTGGGTGAGCTGGAGCGGGGGCGGATGCCGACAGCGGAAACAACCTTGATCGCTGCGTTGGAGGAACTTTACCCCTCTCCTGTGGATAGCGATACTGTAGAAGTCGAAAGCGTGTCTGTGGCGCGATCTGCACCTGTGCCGACATCCAATGTGGCCTCGCCTTTGCCCTTTACGCTTCGGGATCTGCCGAAAGATGCGTTGGTTTCTGATCTGTTGCCGATCTTCATGAGCGAATCGGTGGATTTGCTGGATAGTCTTTACACGCAGGTGAAAGCCTGGCGCGAGGCTCCGGATGAGGATGCGCCGCCACGTGCGCTGGCGCGGGTGTTGCATACCCTGAAGGGCAGCGCGCGCATGGCCGGGGCGATGTGTTTGGGTTTGTTGGTGCATGAAACCGAAACCCAGGTGGACATGCTGGCAGCGCAGGGTAAGGTAAGCGCGGTGGATCTGGGCGGTATCGAGGCTGCCTGTGACATCATGGCGCGCGTCATCGACGCCTATCAGGCCGGGAATTACGATGTTGGCGCTGAATTTGAAGCCCTGACCGCAAGCGCGCGAACGTTTGCCATACCTGAGGAAACTGTGGCGACATCCGTGCTGGAAACACCGGACGCCACGGCAGTGGAACCCTTGTTTCCCCCACTGGGGGATGCGCCCCAGGAGGATGCCGGACAGGAAGCGCAGGCAGCCACACGGGGGCGAGTGGAACTGGAGGCGCGGGCGCAATTGCGGGTACGTGCCGATCTGGTCGATCGGTTGGTGAACGAAGCGGGTGAAATGGCGATCAGCCGTGCCCGTATCGAAGGGGAAATGCGGGATCTGAAGGAATCGCTCCTCAACCTTACCGATAATGTCATCCGTCTGCGTGGTCAGTTGCGTGAGATTGAAATCCAGGCTGAAACCCGGATGCAGGCGGGGGCGGAGGACAAGGACAAGGCGGGGTTTGACCCGCTGGAGCTTGACCGGTTTACCCGTTTCCAGGAACTGACCCGGATGATGGCGGAGTCGGTCAACGACGTGGGTACGGTACAACAGAATCTGCTCAAGAATCTGGATGACGCAGACGCGGCGATTGTGGCGCAGGCACGTCTCAACCGCAGCTTGCAACAGTCGCTGATGAGTGTGCGCATGGTCCCGTTCGACAGTCAATCCGGGCGTTTGCAGCGGTTGGTGCGACAGATTGCGCGTGAACTGGACAAATCCGTGCATCTGGAAATTGTGGGGGGGCAGTTTGAGCTGGATCGCTTCGTGCTGGAAAAGGTGTTTTCGCCACTGGAGCACATGGTACGCAATGCCATTGCGCATGGTCTGGAAGGCGAAGCGGAGCGTGTGGCGAAGGGCAAGCCCGTGGCTGGGCAGATTCGCATCGTGCTGAAACAGGAAGGCAACGAAATCATCTTGGCGCTTTCGGATGATGGTTTGGGTTTGGATTTGCAGCGTATTCGTGAAAAGGCTGAACAGAAAGGTTTGATTGCGCCGGATGCACAGATTGACGACCAGCAGCTGATGGATTTCATCTTTCATTCCGGGTTTTCTACCGCAGAGAGGATATCCCAGGTGGCTGGGCGTGGCATCGGGATGGATGTGGTGAAAGCGGGCGTAACCGAGCTGGGGGGGCGGATCGAAGTGTGGAGCGAGGCGGGGCAGGGGACGGCGTTCCGTCTTTACCTGCCGCTTACCCTTGCCGTGACGCAGACGGTCATTGTGCGGGGCGGTGGTCGCATCTACGCGATTCCTGCCAATATGGTCGAACAGGTCATGGAGGTACGGGAAAAGGCGCTGGGCGAAATTCACGCCCAGGGCGAGGCGCTCTGGCAGAATCATCACTATCCCTTTCACTACCTGCCGCGCCTGCTGGGTGATACGGTCACGCAACTGGAACAGCGCACGCTTTATTGGGTGATGCTCCTGCGTTCCGGGACGCAGCGCGTGGCGGTGCTGTTGGATGATCTCATCGGCACGCAGGAAATCGTGGTGAAGAACGTGGGACCCCAGATGGCGCGTGTGGTCGGCGTTTCGGGCGCAACCGTGCTGGGTGATGGACAGATTGCCTTGATTCTGAATCCCGTTGCGCTGGCCATGCGGGAGCGGACAGTGCTCATTCAGGGCGGTGGGGTGGTGGCACAGGCACAGAATGTGCCGGTTCCAGCGCGGCAACCGGTGGTCATGGTGGTCGATGATTCACTCACCGTGCGCAAGATTACCCAGAAGCTGCTGACGCGTGAGGGTTATCAGGTCGAACTGGCAAAGGATGGTCAGGATGCCCTGGAACATCTGGCAGAAGTCGTGCCGGATGTGATCATCTCGGACATCGAAATGCCGCGTATGGATGGTTTCGATCTGGTGCGCCATATCCGTGCGGATGATCGCTTTGTCGAGGTGCCGATCATCATGATCACCTCGCGCACGGCGGAAAAACACCGTAATTACGCGATAGAAATTGGGGCAAACCAGTATCTGGGCAAGCCTTACGATGAAACGAAATTGCTGGAGCTTCTGGCAGGTTATACCGAGCACGCGTAGTCGTGTTTTCGAGAATGGAAAACCCGCAGGCTTGTAAAGCCTGCGGGTTTTTGTTTTTGCGGCAGGGTTTGGCCATGAGTTTGGGGTTCCGGTTTCTGACTACATTCGGATTTATTCGATGAGATCGAGCGCGCGGCGTTGCGCCGGTGCAGGCGTGGTGAGATCAAGAGTGTTTTCCTGTTTGCGCGTCGTGCGTCGAATTTCGCCGGATGATTCATTTTGCTCAAGATGGCTATCGCGTTGCTGGTAAAAATACAGGCGGTTTTATCTTTTACCTGAAGCATGGAATTGCCAAGGCTTCAGGTTCCGTTCAGGAAAGCGGCAATTCAATCCCTTTCAGCTTGCGGTAAAGCTCCATCGCGTAGGAATCCGTCATGCCAGTGACAAAATCCGCGACAGAAAGAAGGCGACGATAGGGATTGGCGTCGGGTTTTCCGTCTGCGCCCAGAAACTGGGCGGGAAGAAGATGCAGCAACATGCGCTCGCGCGTCGTCACCCGGCTCGCGCCCGCGCCCGCTTCCACGGCGGAGACGAAAAGCGACAAAAGGCCGCCCAGCACCTCGAAACCTGCGGTTTCCACCTCCAGCGCCGGACGCGCCACGTAGATTTGTTCCGCCGCTACTTTTTTCACCGCCTGCAAGGGCGTGGCGACAGCAGACGCTTCCAGAAGTCCCCCCGTAAAAGTTCCCGCAAAAAACGCCGCCTCGTGTTCCAGAAATACCGCCGCCGCGCTTTCCAGCAAGCGTCCCACTGCCTTGGCGCGCAGGTATTCGATGCGCTCCTTGGCTTCCCCGATGCGGGTGAGCCTGCCTCCTGTCACCGTGCTCCCCGCCAAATCGGCAAGCAGGGTTTCCGCATCTTCCGTGCGCACGAAACCCAGACGGGAGGCATCTTCCAGATCCACGATCAGATAGCAGGTATCGTCCGCCACTTCCACCAGCCAGGCCAGCGGATGGCGCTGCCAGGCCGCGCCAGGCGCCCGTTCCGCAAGTCCCGTGGAAGCCGCTACCCGCGCAAAGGTTTGCGCGTCTTCCTGAAAGAAACCAAATTTTTTGCTGTTCCCGGAACAAGGCGGCGCAATCCAGGAGGCGTTGGGATATTTGGTAAAGGCGGCAAGTACCGCCATCGTCAATTGCAGTCCGGGATTGGACGGACTTTGCAGACGGGTGAGAATGCGAAAGCCTTGCGCGTTGCCTTCATAGCGCTCGAAATCCGCCCGTTGTGCCGGAGAAAAATCATAGCGATCCAGCAGGCCGGAGGACTTGAACCATTCGCGGATGGCATCCTCGCCCGCGTGTCCAAAAGGCGGATTGCCGATGTCGTGCGCAAGACAGGCCGCAGCGACAATCGCGCCGAAATCCGAAGCCTCCACGTCCGCAAGCCCGTGCCGCGCGATGATTTCCCGCCCAATCACGGTTCCCAGCGAACGCCCGACACAACTGGCTTCCAGACTGTGCGTGAGCCGCGTCCGCACATAATCGCTGCGTGAAAGCGGAAAAACCTGGGTCTTGTCCTTCAAGCGCCGAAAGGCGGAAGTAAAGACGATGCGGTCGTAATCCTGCTGAAAGACCGTGCGTTCCCGCGTGCTGGACGGCAATCCCGCGCCCAGCCGTTCAGCGGAAAGCAGGCGCTGCCAGAGGGACTGCAAATCGCGTTCACTCATGCCAGATCCGGATTCAGGCTGTAGATTCCCGCAAGGCTTGCCTCGGCGAGCACATGCTCTTCCATCGCGGCGCGCACGGCGGGCGCGTCGAAGCGCCCCTCAACCGGCAACCGCGCCACATTGAGCGCGTACAAGGTAAAAACATAGCGATGCGGCAATTCGTCATTCCAGGGCGGGCAGGGGCCATCATAGCCGTAATAGTCGCCGCGCATGTCGTTGTCGTCATCGAACCAGCTGGTGTAGCTGTTGATGCCCCGTCGCGCGCCATGCGGCGCTTGCGGCCCCGGCTTGCCGCGCGGCGTTACCTCGCGGGAAAACTCGCCCACGGCAATCTCACGCAATTCAGCGGGCAAATCCACCAGAACCCAGTGGAAAAAATCCGTGCGCGGCAGACTGGCGGCAACGCGATGTCCTTCCCGGTTCACATCGTCGCCCACGCTGGGCGCGTCCGGATCGCAGCAAATCAGGGCAAAGCTGCGTGTTCCCTCCGGCACGTCCGTCCAGATGAGATGCGGGTTCCGGTTTTCGCCCAGCGCCACATGGTGTGTGGCATCCAGGATACCGAACGCAAATTCACCGGGAATGAGCTGCCCATCGGCAAAACTGTTGCTGGATAATTTCATGGCAAATCTCCTGTTTTCTGTTTCTTGCTGGATAGGCCGACCGGAGAAACCCTCCGGCAGCCGGGGAATTCATCGCGCTTCATGGGGAAGCCTCCTGCGCCAGACGCACAAGTTCAGCGTGGCTTACGCCGCCGTGCCTGCGCAAGCGTGCCAGCGCGTCCAGCAGACCTGCGGCGGCATCTTCCACCATGTCGATCACCAAATCAAAATCATAGCCCAGACCATAATAGGGATCTGGCACCTCGTCGTCATCGTAATGGCGGGAGAAATCCATGAACAAGCCGATTTTGTCATGCATGGCAGGATTCGCCATGCGCAGGAGATTGTCAAGATTCCCTTTGTCCATTGCCAGAATGAGATCGTAGGTTGCCAGATCATGGAGCGTGATTTTGCGCGCGCGCAACTGCGACAGATCGTAGCCGCGCACAATAGCCGCGCGCTGCGTGCGCAGATCGGGCGGTTCCCCGACGTGATAGCCATGCGTTCCCGCCGAATGGGCAATATAGTTTGCTTTCAGCTTGCGCCGCCGCGCTAACTGGCAAAAAATGCCTTCCGCCGTTGGTGAACGGCAGATATTTCCCATGCAGACGAACAGGATTTTCGTCATCACGCATTCCTCAAAAAAACGCCTACCCAGGCATTCTAGAGCAGATCATCAACCCAAGCTGAGAAGCTGTTCATTTCCGCCAGAACGCCGGGGTCAGCACGACCAGCAGTGTAAAAATCTCCAGACGTCCCAGCAGCATGGCGAACGCGCAGACCCAGGTCTGGAAGGGCGTCAGCACGGCGTAGGTACCACTGGGGCCGACCGTGCCCAGACCCGGCCCCGTGTTGTTGAGCGAGGCCACCGCGGCGGAAAAGGCCGTCACGATATCCAGCCCGGAAAAACTCAGCGCCAGCACCAGCGTCACCAGCGTCACCATGTAGATGAAGCTGAAGGCCAGCACGGCGAAAAGGGTATCCTGCCGCACCGTGTGTCCCCCCAGCTTGACCGGGTAGACCGCCCTGGGATGCATGGATCTCAGAAGTTCCCGGTAAACCTGTTTGTAGAGCAATACGGCGCGCATCATCTTGATGCCGCCGCCCGTTGAGCCGGAACAGCAGACAAAACTGCACAGGAACAGCATGACCAGCGGCGCGAAAAACGGCCAGAGGCTGTAATCCACACTGACAAAGCCCGCGCTCGTGGCGACGGAAACCAGGTTGAAGGCAACATGACGCAGGGTTTCCGAGGCGTTGCCGTACAGACGAAAATCCCACAGATAAAAGGTAATCAGCAGGACACTGAGCACCAGTACACCCAGAAACCAGATGATTTCCGGATCGCGCAGATAGGCGCGCGGCGCGCGTCCGGCCAGCGCAATGTAGTGCGTCGCGTAGTTCATGCCGGACGCGATCATGAAAAAAATGGCGATGCCTTCGATCAGGGGCGAATTCCAGTAGGCAAAGCTCGCGTCATGGGTGGAAAACCCGCCCAGCGCCACCGTGGAAAAGGCATGGCAGACCGCATCGAAACCATCCATGCCCGCCGCGTAATAGGCGAGCGCGCAAAGAACGGTAAAACCCGCATAGACCAGCCACAGACCCTTGGCAGTGCCGGTAATGCGCGGAGTGAGCCGGGTATCCTTGATGGGGCCCGGAGTTTCCGCCTTGAACATCTGTCGCCCGCCAATGCCCAGCATGGGGAGAATGGCCACCGCCAGCACGATCAAGCCCATGCCGCCCAGCCAGATGATGAGACTGCGCCAGAGATTGATGGAGCGCGGCAGTTGGTCGAGATGGCTGATGACCGTGGAACCCGTGGTGGTCAGACCAGAGACGGCCTCGAAATAGGCGTCGGTGAAACTCAGGTGCAGTTGCGCGAGAAACGGCAGACCCGCATAGACCGGCAGCACCGACCAGGCCAGCGCCACCAGCAGAAAACCATCGCGCAAATGGAGTTCGCGCTGACTTTTGCGCGCCAGGAACCAGAGCAACGCGCCACTGCCCAGCGTGGCGACAAAGGCAAGATCATAGGCCGCCTCCGCCCCGTCGTGACTGACATGCGCATAGACGAGCGGCACCAGGAGCGTCAGCGAAAAAAGCATCAGCAACAGACCCAGCGCACGGAAGACGGGAAGATAGCGGGACACGTTTGTTCAGGATTCAGAAGACAAAAAAAGCATCGCGCTACTCACAGAAAATGAAACCCGACCTGAAAAAGCTGTTCCACTTTTTTCACCAGTTTTTTCTTCACGCAGAACAGAATCACATGGTCTCCAGACTGGATGACGGAATCGCCATGCGCGATTTCCACCCGCCCCAGCCGCCGATCCACCGTGCCGTCGTCACGTACTTCCAGTGAAGCCACCGCGTCCAGATCGCGTACCAGCGCCGCGACCGTCACCCCTTCCGGCCACTTGATGTCGCGGATGCGTCTGCCCACCACGCGGGAATTGCCGGTATCGCCATGCGCCACCATGTCCAGCGCCTCCGCCGCGCCCCGGCGCAGGGAATGCACGGCCGCCACGTCTCCCCGGCGGATGCGCGCGAGCAGGGCGCCGATGGAAACATAGGCCGGAGAAAGACAAATATCGACAGGCCCCCCCTGCGCCATATCCACGTAGGCGCGGCGGTTGATGAGCGCCACCACCCGCGTGCAGCCCATGCGCCGGGCCAGCGTCGCCGCCATGATGTTGTTTTCGTCGTCGTTGGTGAGCGCCAGAAACAGATCCATCTCGCCGATATTTTCCTGCTCCAGCAGTTCCTCGTCGGTGCAACTGCCTTCCAGCACCAGGGTATCCTTCAAACGGTCGGCGATGAAAGCAGCCTGGGACGGCTGGTTTTCGATCACCTTGACCTCGTAATCGCCTTCCAGCGCGGCGGCCACGCGGTAACCAATATTGCCGCCCCCCGCGATCATCACCCGCCGCACCGGTTTCATCATGCGCCGAATCTCCCGCATCACCGGACGGATATGTTCCGCCGCCGCCAGCACGAACACCTCGTCGCCAGGCAGAATCTGCGCCTCGCCGGTGGGCGCGATGGCCTTGCCGTTCCTGAAAATGGCGACGATGCGGGCATCCACGTCCAGCGGCAGATGCGCGCGCAGGGTCTTGATCGGCTTGCCCACCGTCAGCCCTTCCCGCAAGGCGCGCACCGCCACCAGCGACACCCGTCCATCGACAAAATCCAGCACCTGCAAGGCTTCCGGGAATTGCACCAGACGCACGATGTAATCGGTGACGATCTGCTCCGGGCAAAGCGCGAAATCCACGGCAAAATTTTCCCGGGCAAGCAAACGCGGCGCTTCGAGAAAATCACGCGAACGCAGACGGGCGATACGGCTGGGGATGTTGAAAAGACTGGCCGCCACCTTGCAGGCGACAAGGTTGGTCTGGTCGCTCTGGGTGACGGCAACCAGCAGATCGGCATCTTCCGCCCCCGCCTGCGCGAGGATGGAAGGATGCGCGGCATTGCCCGCAACCACCCGTAAATCCAGACGGTTTTGCAGGTCGATCAACAGACGCTCGTTCTGGTCGACGACAGTGACGTCGTTTTCTTCCGAGATCAGGCTTTCCGCCACACTGGACCCCACCTGTCCCGCGCCCAGGATGATGATTTTCATTACGACGCGCCCGGTTCCCCGCCATCCTTGCGGTTCAGCGCGAAGCCAAGTTGTTTCAGCTTGCGGTAGATGTGGGTGCGCTCCAGCCCTGAGCGCTCGGCGATGCGGGTCATGTTGCCTTCTTCCTGTTGCAGCAGGCGCTCAAAGTAGAGTTTCTCGAAAACATCGCGCGCCTCGCGCAGCGGCAGGGCGAAGAGCTTGGGAAATTGCGCCAGGTCCTTGTCTTCCTGCTTGTTTTCCGGTTCCGGCATGAGACGCCGGACATCCGCCTCGCTGATGATTTCTTCCAGGGCGGCCAGCGCGAGGTTGCGGACCAGTGTCTGCAATTCGCTCCAGCCGTTGCGTTCGTTGCCCTCCACGCCCCAGACATGGGCGCGCAACAGATTGAGGGCGGCGCTGGAAAACTGGCGGCGCGGCACTTCCTGGCGCTCCACCATGATGGCGAGAAAAAGACTCGCGATTTCCGGCACATCGTCGGCATGGTGGACAATTTCGGGCAAATCCAGCCAGACCTCGTAAATCCGGCCCAGGGTGCGGGAATCCCAGCCCCGCTCGGCCAGCGCCGTGCGCGACAGCGAGGAGGCCGCGACCACCAGGATATTGAATCTGGCCGCCCGTTCCAGCGCGAAATCCAGGCTCATCTGCTGCATCTTGCCCAGCAGGGCGAGATCGCGCACATAAAGGAGACCGCCCGCGTGCGCTTGCAGGGTTTCCTGGGTGAGTGGCGCGGTGACATCGGCAAACTCCAGCCAGGGTGCGCGCGGACGGTGCAGGGTGCGCGCGCAGAGTTCGGCGATCACGCCCATGCCGCCCCGCAGCATGAGCGAACTGCTTTTCGCCGCCGCCTGTTCCAGCCGCCTCTTGAGGTCACGAAAGAGATGCGATTTGGCCAGCGCCTCCAGCGTCAGCGGCGGACGTTTGCCAATGTGGTCGTGCTTCAACGCCTTTTCCACGGTGGCAAGCAGCTTTTGCAGGGCAATGGGTTTTTCCAGAAAATCCACCGCGCCGATACGGGTCGCTTCCACCGCCGTATCAATGGTGCCGTGCCCGGACATCATCACCACCGGCATGGTGAGCAAGCCTTCCAGTATCCACTCCTTGAGCAGCGAAATACCGTCGGTATCCGGCATCCAGATGTCGAGCAGCACCAGATCGGGAGGACGCGCCTTGCGCGCCTTGCGCGCCGCCGCCGCGTTTTCCGCCACGCGCACCGCGTGGCCTTCGTCCATCAGAATTTCCGAGAGCAGTTCCCGGATTCCAATTTCATCGTCTACGATCAGAATGTCTGCCATGATAAGCCTCAAGCCAAGTGAGCGCCGGGGAGCCAGATGCGGATGCGCGCGCCGCCTTCCGCCCGGTTTTCAATGACGATGCGCCCCTGATGCTCGTCAATGATCTTGCGGACAATGGGCAAGCCCAGTCCGGTGCCGCGCGCCTTGGTCGTGACATACGGCTCAAACGCGCGCGCCAGTATTTCCGCCGGAAAGCCCTTGCCATTGTCGCTGATTTCCAGCAGGATTTCTTCATGCTCCGCGCGCGTGGTGCGCACCATGAGCCGGGGATCGGGCTGGCTTTCCAGCGCATCCTCGCCGTTTTTCACGAGATTGTGAATCACCTGCCGCAGAGCGGCGGCATCCCCCGCGGTCAGGGGCAGGTCTTCGGCAAGTTCGGCAATGGGCGGCGCGTCGGCGTGTTCGTAAAGGGTGAGCACTTCCCGGATCAGCGCGTTCAGATCCAGCGCCGCCAGCACCGGCGCGGAGCGGCGGGAATAATCGCGGAAATCGTCCACCATGCCCTGCATCGCCCGCACCTGATTGACGATGGTCCGGGTCGCGCGTTCCAGCATTTCCCTGTCCTTTCCTTCCAGACGGCCAGCGAGCTTCATCGCCAGACGTTCGGCGGAAAGCTGGATGGGCGTCAGGGGATTCTTGATTTCATGCGCCAGCCGCCGCGCCACCTCGCCCCAGGCGGCGGAACGCTGCGCGGCAATCAGTTGCGTCACATCGTCGAACACGACCACATAACCCACATCGCTCCTGCCCGGCAGACGGGTACCGCGCAACAGCAGGGTCTGGACGCCATTCGCGTGCGGCAATTCTATTTGTCCCTGCCACGCGCTTTCCGCTTCCGCCTTCAGGTTGGGCGCGATGAACGTCCCCAGCGCCTCGTAATCCCCATCCCAGACCTCGGCCTGCTGATGGAGAAAAACGCAGAATCTTTCCCCCAGAATGGTAATGGCGCCCTCGTTGATGGTGCGCAGCACCCCGTTGCGGTCAAACGCCAGCACTCCGGCGGAAAGATTGGCAAGGATGGATTCCAGATAGGCGCGGGCGGATTCCACCTCGCCCCGGCGGCGCTCCGCTTCCTGCCGCGCGTCGGCGAGTTGTTCGGTCATGCGGTTGAAGGAACGGGTGAGTACGCCCAGTTCGTCCCGGCTGTGCGTGGCCTGCAAGGGCGAGTAATCACCCTGCGCCACGGCCTGGGTGCCCGCCGCAAGCAGCGAGAGCGGCGCGGCCAGCCGCCGCGCCAGATAAAAGGCAAAGGCAAAGGCGGCAAAAAGCGCCGCCAGCATGGAAAGCGTCAGCGTCAACGCGAACATGCGGGTCAGACCGATTCGTCCCAGTTGCAGCTCACGGTAATCGCGTTGCACCGTCTGCACCGCCTCGGCGTTTTCGGCAAGATTCCTGGGCACATTCTTGGTCACTTGCAGGACTTGCGGCGTGCCGAAAAGCGAAGCGGGGGCAAGCGCCACCAGCACGCGCAAACGCAACGCGCCATTCGCCTCGCTGTCGATATGCGCCTGCGCGCCGCCGCGCGCCTGCTTCAGCTCCGCCGCCGTCGGCAGAGGCTGGATCTGCCCGATTTCCCGGTCGCTGATTTCCGGTTGCACACTCGCGCCAAAGAGCGCCGCCGTCGTTACGCCCGCCTGTTCACGCAGACGCGCCAGCGCCAGCCGTTGCAGGAGGTCCGGTTGCGCTTCCAGTTCCCGCGCCATGCCGCGCGCCTTCTGGGTCAGATCCGCAAGCAGGGAATCCAGTACCGAACGCCCCAGTTCCAGCCCGGAATCCAGCGCCTTTTCCACTCGCACGTCAAACCAGCTTTCGATGGAATGGGTGACGAACTGCACCGCCACGCCATAGACCAGCACCCCCGGCAAAAGCGCAACCAGACCAAAAAGCAGAGTCAGCCGCAGCCGCAATCTGGCGCCGAAAACCCGGTTTCGGAAATCGCGCGCCAGCCGCGCCGCCAACGCCCCGGTAAGCAGCAGCAAAACCAGCACGATCAGGGTGTTGAGCCAGAGCAGGAGCGGATACTGTTCGCCCAGAAAGCTGTTGGCCGAAGTCGAGGCCAGCAGCGAAAACCAGAGAAAGAGCGCCAGCATCCCTCCTGCCGCCGCCAGACCGATCAGGATTCTGTTCATGGCGGTTCCGGCAAGAAGACAGCCGACTGGCGCATGCCTTCGGCAGGAACCGGGACGGAAAGCGCGCCTTGCGCGTCAGGCGCGCTTTCCGGGACGAATTTCCAGTGCTGCCAGCCGGAATCCACCTCCCATTCCCTGCTGGTCATGGCGGAAAACTGGAAAGGCTTGGGCAATTGCGACCGATCCAGCCAGAAGCGCGCCCTGGCTTCCAGCTTCACGTCGGCAGGCAGGGGCGTTTCCAGCACAGGCCAGCGCACCACGCGGACAAGCTGTTGCAGGGCTTCTTCCAGCGTGGCAAACGATTGATGCAGCTCGCCTGTAGACACGCGATACTGGCGCGTCAGCGGGTGATAACCCAGACGCCAGACCCGGCGCTTTTTCGCCACGACCGCATCGACCCAATACCAGCGCGGGCGATGCAATTCAAATTCCAGGGCGAAATAAAGGGTCATGCCACGCGCGACGGCATCCGCCAGCCGTTCGTTGAACTCCAGGCCGATACGCGCCGACAGGGCGTAGCCGCCTTCCTCGATGGGCGTCAATTGCAGGTCTTGCAGGCGCGCTCCTTCCGCCCGCGCCCCGGACACGCCGAAAAAGGCCAGCAGCAACGCAAAAAAACAGCAAGCTCTAAAGCGTCTCATTGCGCAACAAGGCATAGTAAAACCCGTCATGTTCATCATCCGGCAGGCAGATTTCCTCAGATTCCAGCACGGCTTCCGGTCTGCGGCGCAGGAAGGCGGCAATCTGTTCCCCGTTTTCTTCGGGAAACACGGAGCAGGTAGCATAAAGCAATTTGCCCCCCGGCGTCAGCGCCTGCCAGAGCCGATCCAGAATGCGACGCTGGGTGCGGACAAAGGAAAGCACATCCCGCGGCTGGCGCAGCCACTTGATGTCGGGATGGCGGCGCACCACGCCACTCGCCGAACAGGGCACATCGGCGAGAATGGCGTCAAACCGCGCGGGCGTTCTGCCCCAGGCATTGGGCGCGCTGGCGTCGCCGCAGCGTATCGTGGCCGAAAGACCCAGCCGCGCGAAATTCTCCCCGATCAGACGGCAACGCGCCGGATCGATCTCCAGCGCGATCAGGTTCAGATCGCCGCGCTCCAGCAGATGCGCGCTCTTGCCGCCCGGCGCGGCACAGGCGTCCAGCACCTGACTGCCGGGCGCGGGATCGAGTCGCTCCGCCGCGCGCTGCGCGCCCAGATCCTGTACGGAAACCAGTCCTTCGGCAAAACCCGGCAAGCGCGCCACCGGCACTGGCGTCGGCAACAGGATACCGGCTTCCCCGCGCGCCTCCCCGGAAAGTCCCGCGCCGCGCAGCGCCTCCAGATAGGCGGCAACGCTGGTTTTACGCCGGTTGACACGCAACCCCAGAGGCGGCAGCCGGTTGCCTGCCGCGAGGATCCGTGGCCAGTAATCGGGATAGGCCGCCTCGAGGCGTGCCACCCACCAGTCGGGATGCCAGTGCAGGGCGGCAACATTCTCGGACAATGCCTGTCCAGGCTGGCGCAGAACATTGCGCAGCACGCCATTCACCAGCGCCTTGTAGCGCCCACCGTGTAAAACACCCGCCGCTTCCACCGCCTGATTCACTACCGTATGCGCATCTGTCCAGGTTTCCAGCCGGTAGAGCGCGCACAGCAGCAGGGCGCGAATCTCCGGCCAGGGGGGATTGCGCAGCAGGGGCGCCAGGCGGGCGTCCCCCACGCCATAACGGCGCAGCGCGCCAAAGAGGAGGTCCTTGACCTGATCCGGGTCTGCCACGCCCGGCTCGGCGCGTCCGCCTTCCTGTCCCAGACTCTGCCCTTCCAGCACCCGCCCCATCTGCCGCGCCGCGACGACAAAAGCCGCCGCCAGCGAGGCTGCCGGCAGCGAAGCCGACAGCAGACCTGAAGGCGCGGATGCGCAGATACTTTTCCGCTGCGTTTTCATAGCATTGATTTTATTATGCTGCCAAGTTGTAAGAAGTTGTTCATGGTTTCCGACAAGCCGCTTTTCCTAGCCATTTTAGTCACAAGCGAGGAATGCAGTGACGTGGTTTTTCCAGACGGCTCTGGGGTATGATGTTCCAATTTTCTGGAAGGCCGTGCCGCCGCATGGATTGCCACGTCGCTTACGCTCCTCGCAATAATGATGGTGGGGAAGACTACGCCAGAGAAAACCAGAGACTATGAACAGGTTCTTATTGGCTTTTTGCAAAACTACGCCAGTGGCGCAGTGTTTGTCGCCTAAGTCATTGATTTTCATAGGGCGATCAGTGCGGGTTTTGAATTTCTCAAAAGGATCTTATATTTTCCTTATTATATTTTTTATTTTGGCAAAATTATTTACGCCAATTATTTTTTTAATCATTTCTTTTAATTTGTGGGTTTTGCCATAAACCATTACTTTTTTCTGATATTCAAATATGTCCTTCAGGTATTTTACATAATATTCATCATAATGTTTTGCAACATGGGAAACAATTTCTTTCTCTTGATGTTCCGTCGGCATGTAACTCCATTTCAGCATCAATAAGTTGAATATTTCAAATACATTTTCTTTTGTGAGTTTATTTATTTTTATGCCAGCAATATTGGGAAAATTTGTTCCTTCCATACTGTTCATTAGATATTTCTCCCCTGTTATCGAACTCATCAATAAATTATTTGTTATCGATTTTTGTCCGAGAGCAATTTTACCATCCAGAAAATAATATGTATGGAGCGAGACATCATGGAATACAATTATCGCGTCATCTTCCATGAATGGCAATACCATCAATATATCGAGTATTTCACCTGGGTTGCAATGCACGGTATCAATAAGACAAAAATCCACTCCCCTCCCATCCTGTGCAATTTCATCAATGAAATTCAGAGCAAGTCCGCCAGTAAACAATTTCCATTTTTCCTTTAAATGAGGATAATAGTCTACATAATAACCTGTTTTACAATCTGGGTCTCTATACCATGTGTCATGTAAGTCTATCGAAAACAATCTTGACTCGGGAAAACATTTTATGGCGTTTAGAATCACTATTGAGGATCCTCCCGCACTGACCCCTATTTCCAATAGTTTTTTGGGTTTGTTTCTTAAAATCAATGCGTTTATAAACATTCTTTGGGCGAAAGACATTTCCGATATTTTTGTATATGAATCATCCAGACGAGTCAAAATATCATTCTCGGATTCCGTCGGACTGACGAAATTGACATGAGACATATCGTTTGTATTTTTCATGGAAACACTTCTCCTTTTGAAGGTGCGTTATATAACGCTATGGCAGAAAAACAGGGCTTCCCCGCCTATCCCTGATACTGTTCAGGTATGATATTAACCAGATTCAGAATGTTTGTCGATACTTTTTCATCGTAAAACCAAGAACCTGTTCATAATTTCTGGTTTTCCCTGGCGCAGCCTTCCCATGCAGTCGTCACAAGCAAGGAGCGTAACGACACGCAATCCATGCGGTGGTGATGCCTTCCAGAAAGCTGAAGCATATCCCAGTACCGTTGGGAAAGCCGCGCACTGTGCTCTCCTCACTTGTGACGAAAATGGCTTGGAAAAGCGGCTTACTGGAGATCATGAACTGCTTCTAACGCCTGACAGGGGATGTTCCGCCAGCCAGCGCCGCCACATGCCGCGAAACGCCTGTTCCAGCGAACGCGCCATGCGCGGGCTATCCATCAGGGGAGAGGCCAGCATCCGCTCGCGCAAGCCCGCCCGTAGCCGTTTCAGGCGTTCGTGATCCCGCGCCAGCGCCACGGCGATGTCTACATAGGCGTCAGCATCGGCGGCCACCAGTTCGTGCAACCCCACATTTTCCAGAATCGCCTTGCCCATGCGCGCCACCAGCATGTCGCCCGGCAGGGTGACAAAAGGCACGCCCATCCAGATGCCGTCATAGCCAGTGGTGCCGCCGTTGAAGGGAAAGGGATCGAGACAAAGGTCGGCTTCGTTGTGCTGCTCGAAAAACGCCTGACGCGAACAGAATCCGCGCAATTCCAGGCGATCCGCCGCGACGCCGCGCTGCCGGAACTGCGCTTCCACATACTCCACCATCGTGCCGTCGCGCCCGCCGCGCGCCACCAGAATCAGCCTGGATTCCGGCACGCGCAACAGGATGCGCGCCCAGAGATCCAAAGCCTTCTGGCTCGCCTTGCGGAAATTGTTGAAACAGGCAAAGGTGAACGGTTTGCCTTCCCGCTCGCAGGGCAATCCCGGCAACACCGGAACATCATCCGGATAATCCGCCACCGAACGCACGCCATAGCAATCCGGCAGGGGCCAGGGGGTCTCGGCGCTCCAGCCGGACGCTTCCAGCACCGGATCGGGCGGCACAAGAATGTAATCCATCGCCGACATGCCGCTTGTCCCCGGAAAGCCCAGCCAGCCCACCTGGATGGGCGCGGGTTTGCGCGCCAGCATCAGTTGCCGCCCGCCCTGCGTGTTGCCGTTCAGGTCAATCAGTATGTCAATCTCGTCTTCCCGGATCAGATCCGCCAGCCGGTCGTCGCCCAGCGCCATCACATCGCGCCAGTGCTCCGTATTCACTTTGAGCAGTTCGGTCATGGCGTCCCGGCGCATACTGTTGAAATAAACGAAATTTTCCACGGCCTGTGCGCGATCCAGATGCAGGTAGAAAGGGTAAACAAAGAGCATGACCGGGTGATTGTTCAGATCCGAGGAAAGCCAGCCGATGCGCAGACGGCGTTCCGGAGCGCGGTCGCGGTCGTGAAAATCGTCCGCCCGGCGCTTGCGCTGGCACAGGTTGCGGTCGAATTCCCGCGCTGTCTCCAGCACATCCTGCGCGCTCACCTCACTGGAATGCACCAGCGTCCACAGCAGATTGGTATAGATGACAGGACGTTCCGGCTCCACCGCCAGCGCCTCGCGCAGAAGCGGAATCGCCTCGGCGTTGCGCGCCTGGTCGCCATACCAGGTGGCAAGATTGATCCGCCCGTTCTGGTGATTCGGATCCCGGCTGAGAATCGCCTTTGCCGCCTGCCACGCCTTTTCACTTTCTCCCTGGCGGTTGTAGATGAGGATCAGGACGTTCCAGGCATTCAGGTTTTTCGGGTTGCGCTCGACGGCCAGCTCGAAATTTTCCCGTGCCGCGTCGGTATTGCCATGTTGCTCGAACATCATCCCCAGTTGCTCGTAGATCCAGTCCTCGTTCGCGCCCGCCGCGTGCGCGGCCTCCATCGCGTCGATGGCGGCAAGCGTATCGCCGCTGGCCACCAGGGAAAACGCCAGCTTGAGATGCAGCACGAACGCTGCAGAATCTGCCGCTTCTTCCTGCGCCTCCCGGTAAAATTTTGCCGCTACCTGGAAATTCCGGCGCTCCATTTCCGCATCCCCGGCCAGACTCAGGGTCATGGACGCTTTCGGCGCCAGCACAAAGAGTTTTTCCAGGCAGGCTTCCGCTTCGGAAAACGCGCCTTTTTCCATTTGCAGATAGCCCAGATTCATCCAGGCTTCCGGATTCCGCGCATCCATGCACACCGCCTTGCGAAACGCGCGCAGCGCCGCGTCCAGTTCCCCCGAATACTGCAAGGCCAGCCCCAGCAGGCAGTAATGCCCGGCCTGCGGTTTTTCCTTGCGTATGAGCGCCTGCAAAACCGTTTTCGCATGTCCCCACAGCCGCGCCTTCACATAGAGACCGGAAAGCGCAAGCAGAATGCCCGCGTCGTTGGGCGCGAGGCGGCGCGCGGTCTTCAGTTCCGCAATGCCCTCCTCCAGCGCGCCCAGACGTCCGCAGCATTCGCCCAGACGCTGGTGGTAACAGGCACGCTTCGGGGACAGGGCAACCGCATGGGCAAGAAACGTCCGGGCGGTTTCCGCCTGCCCTATGCCCAGCGCCACCTCGCCCAGACCAAACCATGCCGCATGGGCGTTTGCGTCCAGCGCGGCGGCAGCCTCGAATTTCGCGCCCGCCTCTTCATAATGCTGGCGGCGCAGGGCCTTTTGTCCCTGGTCGATCAAACGCCGGATTTTTTCGGACATGACTCTCGGAAAATATACGTATCGGGAAGCTGCCGATTATGCGGAACTTCACCGGCAAAGAAAAGCCGCGCATGTTCAAACCAGGCTGGCACGATTGATGCTTGGGTGGCACGTACTTTCACCCAAACCAATTCCGGTTTGAAAGCCCCCTTCAGGGGAATCGTCCCGCATGGGAGAGGCATGACCGCTTCCATGCACTGTTACCGCCCGGTTACGGGCGTGAATTGAAATACGGGAGCGGCAAAATGCCTCAAATCATCAACACCAATATTCCCTCGCTCAACGCGCAGCGGAATCTGAACACCTCGCAAGGTACGCTCAACGAAGCCTTGACGCGGCTTTCTTCCGGTCTGCGTATCAACAACGCGAAGGATGATGCCGCCGGCATGGCCATTGCGGAAAACATGAACGCCGCCGCGCGCGGCATGATTGTCGCCCAGCGCAACGCCAATGACGCGATTTCGGCCGGGCAGACAGCGGAAGCCGGACTTTCCAACATCGCCGGGCACCTGCAACGGATGCGCGAACTGGCGGTGCAGGCGGCCTCCGGTCAGTATGACTCGGTCAACCGGGAGGCGCTGGACGCGGAATTCCAGCAACTTTCCTCGGAAATCGCGCGCGTGGTCGATGCCACCAACTTCAACGGCAAGCAACTCCTGACTTCCAACAGCGAATTCGTGACCGGCAACGGCAGCACAGGTGTGCAGTTCCAGGTGGGCGAAACCATTCACGGCTACTCGCAGATCAAGCTGAAGACCCTGGATGGCCATGTTATGGCGCAGAGCGTGGCGGGCACAGGGCTGACGGGCGACGATGGCATCAACGCACTGGACGCGATGAGTGTGATCGACGCGGCGCTGACGGCGGTCAACAAGGCACGCGCCGACCTGGGCGCCGGACAGGCCCGGTTTGAAGCCACGCTGACCCAGCTTTCCGCCGCGCACGAAAATACGGAAGCCTCCCGCAGCCGGATTACCGATGCCGACTACGGCGCTGAAACCGCGAAGCTCGCCCGCGCGCAAATCCTGCAACAGGCGGGTACGGCGATGCTGGCGCAGGCCAACGCCATTCCGCAGAACGTGCTCTCGCTCCTGAGCTGAACGCGGCTTCGTCTCCGTGTGGAACGAGTGGATTGCCACGTTGCTGTGTTCCTTGCAGCAACGAGGGTCTTGTCATCCGCAGATTTTTCTGCGTCATCTGCGGATAGACAAGACGATGACTTTCATCGCCTCGAAATCATAGCCTGCTTTTTCCAGATCGTTCAGCGTATTGCCTGTATATGCGCCGCAGTCGATGAAACGCAGCGGATTGGGCCAGCACGGCAGATCTTCAGGATGGCAAGTCTGCGCCTTGAGATAAGGCGGCAAGAGGGAAAACCGCCCGGAAACCCGGAAGCGCACGATGCCCTCTAACCATTGGCGGCTGGCTTCATCGTAAAACCCACTCCGGTTTGAAACCCCGCCCTTCAGCGCGGTGCGCCGGAGGGAACTTCGTTGGCGGAATTTCGCATGTTGCGCGCCAGTTCTTCCGGCGGCAGGAAGGGGAACATGTCTTCCAGCGCGGGCGAAACGATGCGGCCATCCGGCAATTGTCTTGACGACATGCGCGGCTCAAAGCCCTGGGTTGCGTCGAGGCGAACGACGGCCAGCATGGGCGCGGCATCCGCCAATAGTTCGGGAAGACGTGCCGCGAAATCTTCCCCCGCCAGTTCGCACGCGGAAAGGCCAAAGGCTTTGCCCAGGGCGACAAAATCCGGGAAGGACACGCCGGAAGCCGGACTCTCGCCGGTCAGGCGGCCAAAGAAATTGGCCTGCGAACTGCGAATGGAAAGATAACCGCCGTTGTCCAGGATGAAAATCTTGAGCGGCAGGCGATGGTGCGCCACTGTCTGCAATTCCTGGAGATTCAGCATGATGCTGCCATCGCCTTCCAGGCAGATGACGCGCTTTTGCTGTCCGCGCGCCGCCATTGCGCCATAGTAAGCGCCAATGGCGGCGGGCAGGCCGTAGCCCATCGAGGCACAGCCGGAATTGGAAAACAGGCGCATCCCGCGTTTGATTGCGCCCGCCTGAAAGGGCACGATGCAGGCCGCCGCGTTGGCGCAGGCCACGATGTCATCGGCTTCCAGAAGCCCGAACAGGGTCTCGATGAAATGGTAGGGGTTGATCCTGCCCGCGCAAATTTGCCGCTGCGGCGGCCGCACATTGGGATATTCGCGCAGCCAATCCTTGCAGCGCCGCTGCCATGCCTGATGCGCGGGCTTGGCAGGCAGGGGATTCGGCAGGCATTTTTCCAGTGTCGTCAAAAAAACGTTCAGATCCGCCTGAATGGGAAGGTCCGTTGCGAGCGAAGGTTTTTCCAGTTCCGCCGAATCAATATCGACTTGCGCCCTGAAGGCGTTTTTCGCAAACGAAGCCCAGTTGTAACCTGTCTGGCGGATGTTGAGACGGCTGCCCAGCGTCAGCAGAAAATCGGCGTTCTGCACGGCGAAATTCCCGGCGCGGGTGCCGATGGTGCCGGGACGTCCGCAAAAGAGCGGGTCGTCGCTGGCGATGAGATCATGCGTCCAGGCGGTGGCCACCGGCACGCCCAGCCTGGCGGTGACACGCTCGAAAATCGCGGTTGCGCGCGCCGCGCGAATGCCGCTGCCTGCCAGAATCACCGGCCTTTGGCTTGCGGCAAGCCGCGCCAGAATTTCCTGACACTGCGCCGCAAGTTGCGCGGCGGGCGGCGCGGCATCAGGCTCCGGCACGAATCCCGGCAAGGTTTCCGGCGCTACCAGCGCCGACTGCACATCCAGCGGAATATCCAGCCAGCAGGGGCCGGGGCGTCCGTGCTCTGCCAGATGGAGCGCCTTTTCCAGCTCGAAGCGGATGCGGCCGGGGTCATCGACGAACGCGACATATTTGCAGATGGGCTGCGCCAGCGCCACGATGTCGGCTTCCTGATCGCCCAGTTGCCGCAAATGGCGCAGCCCCATGTGGCGCAGACTGGTTTCCCGCTTGACCTGACCGGAAATGACCAGCAAGGGGATGGAATCCGTCCAGGCGCCAAAAACGCCATTCAGGGCGTTGATCCCACCGGGGCCGGTCGTCACGTTGAGCACGCCGACGCTTTCACGGATACGGGCTGAGGCTTCCGCCGCCATCGCGGCAGCCTGTTCATGATGAAAGCAGACGGCGGCAAGGCCCGGCTGGTGCCCCAGGGCGTCATTCAGGAACATCGCGCCGCCGCCCGTCATCAAAAACACATGGCGCACGCCATGTTGGACGAGCGCCTGGGCAATGTATTCGGCAACGCGCAGCGGCATGGATCAGTCATCTCCAGAAACAGTGCGCGGACTATAGCAGAGACGGAATCCGGCGGGAAAAATTCCAGGCGGCGTCAGGCGCGATTGAAAGAGGCGGAAACAAGCGCGAAACTTCATCATTGCGAGAGACGAAGCGCCGCAGTGCTCTCCTTGCCTGTGACGAATGGAATCTGGAAAAGCGGCTTGTCGGGAATCGTAAACAGCTTGTATCCTACGCTTCGTAGCCTGAAGAGATCGCCGCGATTTCTGCCTGAAAAGCTGCCTTGACCTGGGTTTCGTCGTAGCCCATGAGCACGGCATCCTGCAAGGCATCCAGCGCGCATTGGCGCAATTCCGCCAGATTTTCCTGCATGACTTTCAGTTTTTCCGTACAGGCGATAATGCTGCCGTCCGGCGCGCGCCAGGGATTTTGCGGCGTGCCGTAAGGCGCGGAAAGAGACTTGGGTTGCGGCATGAAAAAAAGGGGAGAAAAAAGAAAACGAAAAAGAAAACCGCCAGAGCACGAAAAGACATTCGACTTCTGGCGGAATGAACACGCACGTCAAACCGCCCTCAGGCGGCAAAATTGCTCAGATTGGACAGCACCACATTGGAACGCACGAAAGGCAGCAGCTTTTGCAGCCCCAGCCGGGTTTTGGTATTGAGGATCAGCGGCGCGCGCAGGTTCGCGCCCAGACCAGCAGCATTCTTGTCCGCCTGTTTGAAAAGCACCAGCATCACTGCGGCATCGGCAGGATTGGTGAGCTTCAGGGCGGCTTCTTCCGCGTCGGTCAGGGAAAGCTCATAACTGAAACCCAGCGCGGCGGGATCAATGATCTGGAAGGCAAGCGCCGGGTCATCCAGCGATTGCAGCGTATAACTCACCGGATCCCCTGTTTCGACTTCGTGAATCAGCGTAAACCGCCTGTTGCTTTCAAAGCTGATGAGACCCGCCGGAAATTCAATGACCTGTTCCGCTGCAACCTCGATGCTGCCAAACAGATAGGTTTCGACTTTCATGACGCCAAACTCCTTGAAAAGGTTGAAGTAAGTTGCCAAACGAACAGGGATGCTACTCCATTTTCATTCAGGTGTCTCATGGGAAAATCAAGCCAATTCGCAGACAGGACGCCAGATAGAAACAGCACGGCCAGCCTCCAGTCCATGCGCATACCGCACCCACACTTCATAACTCATTGAAAGAAAAAGATTTTCCACGCCATTCCCTTCCGTCGCCCGCAAACTCTGGTAGAATGCCGCGTTTTTTTTAACTTTGGGGCTCCTGTCAGCGCAGGATTTTCCCCGTTTCCCGGAGTTTTTGCACATGGCCATCGAACGTACCCTTTCCATCATCAAACCCGACGCCGTCAAGAAAAATGTCATCGGCAAAATCTACGCCCGTTTTGAAGAAAATGGCCTCAGAATCATTGCCGCCAGAATGGTCTGGCTTTCCGCGCAGGAAGCCGGACAGTTTTATGCCGTGCACAAGGAACGTCCCTTTTTCAAGGATCTGGTCGAATTCATGACCTCCGGCCCTGTGATGGTGCAAATCCTGGAAGGGGAAAACGCGATTGCCAAAAACCGGGAGCTGATGGGCGCCACCGATCCGAAGAAAGCCGCGCCCGGCACCCTTCGCGCCGACTTTGCGGATTCCATCGACGCCAACGCCGTACATGGCTCCGACGCCCCCGAAACCGCCACCGTGGAAACCGCTTTCTTCTTTCCCGGTCTCAATATCTACAGTGGCCGTTGATCGTCCGGCCTGAACCTCCGGGGCGGAAACCTTGCCCCGCTCCGGTGGCGCGAAAAGAACATGCCCAATCTCCTCGGTCTCGCTCCTGACGCCCTTGCCGCCCTGTTTGCCGACATGGGTGAAAAGCCGTTTCGCGCGACGCAGGTCTTGCGCTGGATGCACCATTTCGGCGTCGCCGATTTTGCGGCGATGACCGATCTCGCCAAACCCTTGCGGGAAAAGCTGAAAGCGACGGCAGAAATCACCCCGCCCGTGCTCATTTCGGACCAGGCTTCCGGCGACGGCACGCGCAAATTCCTGTTTGCCGCCGGAAACGGCAACGCCGTGGAGACCGTCTTCATTCCCGAAACGGAACGCGGCACCCTCTGCGTTTCCACCCAGGCGGGTTGCGCACTGGACTGCGCTTTTTGCGCCACTGGAAAACAGGGTTTCAATCGCAATCTTTCCGCCGCTGAAATCATCGGCCAGCTCTGGCAGGCCAACAAGGCGCTGGGGCGCGATCCCCAAAACGGCAACAGCGGCGAAGCGCGGGTCATTTCCAACGTGGTTCTGATGGGGATGGGCGAGCCGCTCGCCAATCTGGAAAATGTCATCGCGGCCCTGCGCCTGATGCTGGATGACAACGCCTACGGCCTTTCCCGGCGGCGGGTGACGGTTTCCACTTCCGGCATCCTCCCGGCGATGGAGGTTCTGGCGGCGGCCTGTCCGGTGGCGCTTGCGGTTTCCCTGCACGCGCCAACCGACGCCCTGCGCGATACCCTTGTGCCCATCAACCGCAAATATCCACTCGCGGATCTGATGGCGGCCTGCCGCCGCTATCTGGAATCCGCCCCGCGCGATTTCATCACCTTCGAGTATGTGTTGCTGGAAGGTGTCAATGATCGCCCGGAAGATGCCCGCGCACTCATCGCCCTGGTGCGTACAATCCCCTGCAAGTTCAATCTCATCCCCTTCAATCCCTTTCCCGGTTCACCCTACCGGCGTCCGGCACGCGAACGCATCCGCCGTTTTGCGGAAACGTTGCTGGCAGCCGGCATCATCACGACGATCCGGAAGACACGGGGGGACGACATCGACGCCGCCTGCGGCCAGTTGGCCGGGCAGGTACGCGACAAAACGCGGCGCGTGGCAGAACGCCAGGCCGTTCCTATCCTGCTGGAGGAGGTCTCATGAACATCTGGAAAACCCGCATTGGTTTGCTCGCGCTGGGGCTGGCTCTGGCCGCGCCGCTTGCCGCACAACAGGTCGCCATCCCGGGATCCGCACGCGAAGCGCGCTCCGACGCAGGCTCGCGTGCAAAACTGCACACGGAGCTTGCCTCCCTTTATTTTCAGGAAGGCGTGCCTTCTGTCGCGCTGGAAGAAACCGCCATCGCCATTTCCGCCGATCCCGGCTATGCCCCGGCCTACAGTGTGCGGGCGCTGGTTTATGCCTCGCTCAGGGATTTTGCCGCCGCCGACGCGGATTTCAAAAAGGCCATGGGTCTTGCCCCCGGCGACCCGGAAATCGCCAACAACTACGGCTGGTATCTCTGCCAGCATCGCAACGAGCCACAGGCGGCAATGCCCTATTTCCTCAATGCCATCAAAAACCCGCTCTATTCAACGCCGGACATCGCCTATGTGAACGCGGGTTCCTGCGCGATGAAGGGCGGCGACCTGGCCGGCGCGCGCGAATATCTGATCAGCGCCCTGCGCATGGGACGCGACGGCGCGCTGCTCGCGCAACTGCAACTGGCCAGACTCGCCTATCAGGAAGGCAACACCAAGGAAGCCCGCAACCGTCTGGCGGAAATCACCCGCAACGTCAATAGTCTGCCGCCAGACGTCCTGTGGTTGAGCATCCGCATCGAGCATCGCCTGGGCAACCGCGCCGAAGAGGAAAGTCTGGTTTCGCAGCTACGCCGCCTTTATCCCAACTCGGACGAATATCAGGAATTCCTGAAAGGCCGTTATGACTGAGGTGGCACAGCCCGACGTCTCCCCAAATCCCGTCCACACGGCCGCGACGGCGGGCATTCTGGTGGGAGAAAAATTACGCGCCGGACGGGAAGCGCAAGGGCTTTCCGTACTGGAAGCGGCCAGCCGTCTGCGCTTGGGCGCGCGTCAGATCGAGGCGCTGGAAGCGGGCGAATTCTCCCGCCTGCCGGGCAAGACCTTTGTGCGCAGCATTGTGCGCAGCTATGCCAACGCGCTCGAACTCGATGCCGCGCAATTGCTTGGCCTGCTGGATCAGGTCGAAGGACTGGCCACGCCTACCCTCGCCCTGCCGGAATCCACGCATGTGATCATGCCGGAAGCCTATGCCCATGTGCCCCCACGCGGATGGAATACCCGCCTGCTGCTGGCGGTGATCGCGCTGATCGTCAGCGCGGTGCTGCTCTATGTCTTCGTCCCCAGCCTCGAACTGGAGCGTCTGTTTGCCGCAGCGCCCGTGGAACCCGACAGTCCGGTGGAAATCAGCGCGCAGGAAGCGACGCGGCTCCCGCTGGAAATCCCGTCCGCGCCCGTCTCCGAAACCCTTGCCCTGGCTCCGCTTGCAGTCGACGAGGGCACGGCAACGCGCACCCTGCAATTCCATTTTTCCGGCGAATCCTGGATCGAAGTGCAGGACGGGAATGACAGGATTCTGGTTTCCAGGCGTTTTGCCGCCGGACAATCGCAATCACTCAGCGGTACGCCGCCGCTGCTGGTCACGATAGGGGATGCCGCGCAGGTGCAGTTGTTCGATAACGGCACACGGGTTCCCCTGTCCCCGCAGAGCAACACCCGCGTCGCCAAAGTAAGGCTGCCCTTGCCGCCTGCGGGCGCGCAAACCGCCCCCAAAAACAAGCCCCTGAAAAACCCGTCTCAAGCGGCGTCTGTCGCGGCGGAATCCCCGGCACGGAAAACAGGCGTCGAACCATGACGCGCTACGGCAAATTGCCGGGGCAGACGGCGACGCGCACCTGTCATATCGGCGGCGTCGCCCTGGGCGGCGCACACCCGGTCGTGGTGCAATCCATGACCAACACCGATACGGCGGATGTCGCGGCCACCGCGCGCCAGTGCGCGGAACTGGCGCGCGCCGGTTCGGAACTGGTGCGGATCACGGTCAACACCCCGGAAGCCGCCGCCGCCGTGCCCGCCATCCGCGAAAAGCTGGATGCCCTGGGCTGCGCCGTGCCGCTGATCGGCGATTTTCACTACAATGGGCATCGCCTTCTGGCGGAAGTGCCGGAATGCGCCGCTGCGCTCGCCAAATACCGGATCAATCCCGGCAATGTTGGCTTCGGCCAAAAGAAGGACGCGCAGTTCGCGGCGATGATCGAGTTTGCCTGCCGCTACGAAAAGCCGGTACGCATTGGCGTCAACTGGGGCAGTCTCGACCAATCCGTGCTTGCGCGCGTGCTGGATGAAAACAACCGGCGGCCCAAACCAGAGGCGATCACCGCCGTCATGCGCGAGGCGATGATCGCTTCCGCCCTGGAATCCGCCGCACAGGCGGAAAAGCTGGGGCTGCCGGGGGAAAACATCGTCCTCTCCTGCAAGGTTTCCTCCGCCCCGGAACTCATTGCGCTTTACCGCGAACTCGCCGTCCGCGCCGATTACGCCCTGCATCTGGGGCTGACCGAAGCGGGCATGGGTTCCAAAGGCATCGTCGCTTCCACGGCGGCGCTGGCGGTGTTGCTCAATGACGGCATTGGCGATACCCTCCGCGTTTCGCTCACCCCGGAACCCGGCCAATCGCGCACGGCGGAGGTGATCGTGGCGCAGGAAATCCTGCAAAGCCTCAATCTGCGCGCTTTCACGCCGCAGGTGGTCGCCTGTCCCGGCTGTGGCCGCACTACTTCCCGCCTCTTCCAGGAACTCGCCCGCGATGTGCAGGATCACGCCCGCGCCCGAATGCCGGAATGGCGCGCGCAATACGACGGCGTGGAAACCCTGTCGCTTGCGGTCATGGGTTGCGTGGTCAATGGGCCGGGCGAATCGCGCCACGCCAATCTGGGCATTTCCCTGCCCGGCACAGACGAAGATCCCGCCGCGCCGGTCTACGAGGATGGGCAAAAGGTCGCCACCCTGAAAGGCGAGCATCTTGCCGCCGAATTCATCCAGATGATCGAGGGCTACGTTGCCCGCAAATACCCCAGAAGGAATCCATGAGCAAACCCCTGCAATCTGTAAAGGGCATGAACGACATCCTGCCCGGCGAGGCCGAAAAATGGGCTGCGCTGGAGATGCTCGTCAGTACCCTGGCGCGGAACTACGGCTATCGTCCGATTCGCCTGCCCATCGTTGAACCGACCCCGCTCTTCTGCCGCGCCATTGGCGAAGTCACCGACATCGTGGAAAAGGAGATGTATTCGTTTGAGGATCGCCTCAATGGCGAGGCGCTCACCCTGCGTCCGGAAGGCACGGCAGGCTGCGTGCGCGCCGTGATCCAGCATGGCCTTGCCCGGCAGACGGCGCAGCGGCTCTTTTATATCGGGCCGATGTTTCGGCATGAGCGCCCACAAAAGGGACGCTACCGGCAATTCCAGCAAATCGGCGTGGAAGCCTTTGGCTTCGACGGCCCCGACATCGATGTCGAGCAGATTCTCATGACCGCGCGTCTTTGGGAAATGCTGAACATCGAGGAACACCTCACCCTCCATCTCAATTCGCTGGGGCAGCCGGAAGAACGCGCCCGCTACCGCGCCGACCTGACCACCTATCTGGAAGCGCACAGGGAAAAGCTGGACGAGGACGCGCTACGGCGGCTCCACAGCAATCCGCTGCGGATTCTCGACAGCAAGAACCCGGAAGTACAGGCGGTGTGCGCCGACGCGCCCAGACTCATGACCTATCTGGGGAAAGCATCGCTGGCTCACTTCGACGGCGTGCGCCGCCTGCTCGACGCCACCGGAATCCAGTATGTGGTCGATCCCTGTCTGGTGCGCGGGCTGGATTATTACAACCTCACCGTATTCGAGTGGGTGACGGACAGGCTGGGCGCGCAGGGCACCCTCTGCGCGGGCGGACGCTATGACGGTCTTGTCGAACAACTGGGCGGCAAGCCGACCCCGGCCTGCGGCTGGGCCTGCGGCCTGGAACGCATTCTTGCGCTCGTCGCGGAAGTGTTTCAGCCCGGTGAAATTCCGGGGCCTGAAGCCTACATCGTCCACCAGGGCGAAGAAGCCTGCCACGCCGCCTTCCGGCAGGCGGAACAGTTGCGCGCGCTCGGACTTTCCGTGCAACTGAACTGCGGTGGCGGCAGTTTCAAGGCGCAGATGAAAAAAGCGGACGCCTCCGGCGCGCACTGTGCCATCATCATCGGCGACGACGAAGCCAGAGCCGAAGCCGTACAACTCAAATTCCTGCGCGACAGGGATACCCCCCAGCAACGCCTGCCCGCCAACGATCTGGGCGACGTGCTGCTGGATTATTTTTTCAACGACATCGACGAAACCGAAGAGGAACTCTGAACATGGCTGCATACGATCTGGAAGAACAGGAACAACTGGACAACCTGAAACACTGGTGGCAACAGCACGGCAACAAGGTTGCGGGTATCGCCCTGGCGGCGGCGCTGGGCGTGGTCTCCTGGCAGGGCTGGAACTGGTATCAGAACCAGCAGGCGGACAGGGCCAGCACGCTTTTTGGCAAGCTGCAACAATCGCTCATGGAAAACAAGCCCCAGGAAACCCGCGCGCTGGCGGGGGAATTGATGGAAAAATACGGCAAGACCAGCTACGCCTCGCTGGGGGCGTTGCTCGCGGCGCGGGTTTCCTTCGACGCGGGAGACCTGAAAGCGGCGCAAACGCAACTGGAATGGGCGGAAACGCATGGTGACGACGAAGTGCGCGATCTCGCGCGCCTGCGCCGGGCGGGCGTGTTGCTCGATGAAAAAGCCTACGACGCGGCGCTGGAACTGCTTGCCCCCAAACCGCTGGAAACCTTCGCGCCTGCTTACGCTGAACTGAAGGCCGATGTGCTCTTCGCCCAGGGCAAACCGGCGGAAGCCCGCAGCGCCTATCAGGAAGCCCTCGCGCTCCTGAAAGCGCAGACGGAAAAAGTCAGCGCTGCGGCAGAGGAAGAGGCCGGGGAAAAACCTGCCGACGCGCCTGCCGCAAAGGCGGAAGATACGGATCCGCTCTCGACCAATCCGGCGGCACAATTGCTGCAACAGAAACTGGACGCTCTGGGAGACGCATGATGCGTAAACACCAGGTTTTCCGCCCGCTGCGGCGCAGTCTGCCTTTTCTGGTGGCCTTCCTCGTTTCCGGCTGCTCCATGCTGCCCTCGCTGGACCGCCTCAATCCCTTTGCCAGCAGCGCGCCCAAAATGGCGGAACTCCCCGCCATTACACCTTTGCTCAAGGTGCGCGCGATCTGGAGCTACAGCATCGGCAAGGCCGGTGAAGCCGTGTTTTATCCCGCCGTGGCGGGGGAGGCCGTCTTCGTGGCAGCAGCGGACGGCGCGCTGGCGCGGCTGGAAGACGGCAACGCGCGCTGGCGTGTCCAAACGGAGAAAAAGCCGCTGACCGCTGGCGTCGGCAGCAATGGCGATCTGGTCGTGGTGGCCGCCGGAGCCACCGTGCTCGTCTATTCCGCCGCCGACGGCAGTCCGCGCTGGCAAGCGAAGGTGAGCAGCGAAGTCCTCGCGCCGCCGCTGGTGACGGAGGATCTCGTCCTCGTCAAGAGCGGCGACAACCGTATCGTGGCCTTCGATCACGCTGGCCGCCAGAAATGGCTGTACCAGCGCCCCACCCCCAGCCTGATTCTGCGCGCTGCCGCCCCCTTGGCCGCCATAGACCCCTTCGTGCTTTCCGGCTTTCCCAACGGCAAACTGGTCGCGCTCGCGTTGACCAACGGCGCGCCGGTCTGGGAAGGCACGGTCGCCGTCCCGACAGGTTCTTCCGAACTGGAACGCATGGCGGACGTGGCTTCCGCCCCGGTGGTTCTGGGCGCCATCGGCTGTGCGGTGGCCTGGCAGGGGCGGGTCAGTTGCTTTGATTTTTCGGAGAATGGCCGCGTCCTGTGGTCGCGCGACATTTCCTCGGCCGCCGGTCTTGGGCTGGATCAACGCGCCGTTTACGTGACGGACGAACGTTCCGTGCTGCACGCCCTGGCGCCGGAATCCGGCAGCAGCCTGTGGCGTCAGGAAAAACTTCTGCGCCGGAATCTCACGGCGCCCCTGCCGCTGGAAGCGCATCTGGCCGTGGGCGACGCGAAGGGCATCGTGCATTTCCTCTCCCGCGGCGACGGGGAATTTACCGGGCGCTTTGAAACCGACGGTTCGCCCATTCTCTCCGCGCCGCAATCCCTGCGCCAATACGTGTTGGTACAGACTCGCGCCGGACACGTTTATGCCCTGGATGCGCAATGAGCCTCCCCACCATCGCGCTGGTGGGGCGCCCCAATGTGGGCAAATCCACCCTCTTCAACCGCCTGACCCGTCGGCGTGACGCGCTGGTGGCCAATGTGGCCGGTCTTACCCGTGACCGTCACTATGGACGCGGGCGCTTTGACGAACGTCCCTTTCTGGTGGTGGATACCGGCGGCTTCGAGCCACTGGTGAAAGATGGCATTCTGAAGGAAATGGCACGCCAGACCGAACAGGCGATTGCCGAGGCCGACGCCATCCTCTTCGTGGTCGACGGGCGCGACGGCCTGATGCCCCAGGACAAGGAAATCGCCGCCAGGCTGCGCCGGCTGGAACGTCCGGTGCGGGTCGCGGTCAATAAAACCGAGGGCATGGAGTGCGGCATGGTGGCCGCCGAATTCCACGAACTGGGTCTGGGTGCGCCGTTTGCCATCTCCGCCGCGCACGGAGACGGCGTGCATTCCTTGATGGAATCCACGCTTTCCGCTCTGGTTGCGGAAGAAACGGAAACAGCGGCGGCTGAGGAAGAAAAGCAGGGTTTGAAGGTCGCGCTGGCCGGACGCCCCAATGTGGGCAAATCCACGCTGATCAATGCCCTTCTGGGCGAAGAGCGGGTGATCGCCTTCGATCGCCCAGGCACCACGCGCGACGCCATCGACATCCCCTTTACCCGCGGCGGCAGGGATTACCGCCTGGTGGATACGGCAGGCTTGCGGAAAAAGGGCAAGGTCTTCGAGGCCATCGAAAAATTTTCCGTCATCAAGACCCTGCAAGCCATCGAAAACGCCCACGTCGTCATCCTGATGCTGGACGCGCGCCAGGACATCGCCGACCAGGACGCCCATATTGCCGATTTCGTTCTGCAATCCGGGCGGGCGCTGGTGGTGGCGGTCAACAAATGGGATGGTCTGGACAGCTACGCGAAGGCGCAAATCCGCGCCACTGTCGAGCGCAAATTGAAGTTTCTGGAGTTTGCCCGCGTCCATTTCATTTCCGCCCGCGAAAACATCGGGCTGGACGCGCTGTTCAAATCGGTGGAGTCCGCCTACGCCGCCGCCACGGCCAAACTACCGACCCCGAAACTCACCCGCGTTCTCGCGGATGCCGTCGCGCGCCAGGCGCCGCCCCGGCACGGCGTCAGCCGTCCCAAGATGCGCTATGCCCATCAGGGCGGCAGCAATCCACCGATCATCGTGATCCACGGCAACGCGCTGGAACACATCCCGGACAGTTACCGGCGCTATCTGGAAAATACCTTCCGTGAAACCTTCCGCCTCACCGGCACCCCGCTGCGCATTCAGTTCAACACCAGCCACAACCCTTACGCGCGGGAAGAACGCTGACGCATCCGGGCGCCCCCTCCCTCCGGGAAAAAGCGCGTCAAACCCAGTTGATGTTGTCCGCCAGCGGGCGCGGATGGTGATATTTGCTTCGATCTCCGGCATAGCCCAGCGGCACGCACACCGTGGGCACATGGCCTTCCGGCAGACGCAGGCGCTGCGAGAGCGCATTCTGTCCATCCAATACCAGCGTGGGCGTGATGATGAAGCCGGACGCCAGCCCCAGATCGGTGGCGGCGATGATTACGGTCGTCGCGGCATTGGCGACGTTGATCTGGGCGTATGGCCCCGCTGGCGCGGAAAATACCAGCAACACCGGCGCGCCATAAAGGGGTTGATAGCCTTCCAGCGCGGCGCGCTGCATCAGAAAATCGTTCCCGGAATCGCGCATGGCGACGCGCGTCGCGTCGTTGATGTCCTGCAACAAGGCGGCTTCCTGCACCACCGTGACCTGAAAGGGACCAGCATTGGCGGCCTTGTTGGCAAAGGCGAGCACCTTTTCCAACAGTTCCCGCGCGACCGCGCGGGCTTGATAGTCACGCACACTTTGACGCGCGGACAAGGTTTGCAAGGTTTCCACAGATATCCCCAAAAAAAGAAAAAACGAACTATAACACTGCTTGCCGAGCGATCTGCGGGGAGGCAAAACAGGGAGGGGTAATCCAAAGTGGCGGGAATTTCGTCATTGCGAGGGGCAAAGCGACGAAAGCCGTCCAGAAAAACGCATGGATTGCCACGGGCTTCTCGCCTCTTGCAATGACGAAAATGGGGAACCGAGCCACCTCAACCACAACTTTAAATTGCACCCCACCCGCATGCAGGGCGTGCTTGGCGGTATTATTACAAGTTTTACAGTCGCTGTTCTTTCAGAGGGGAAAGCCCATGATTTTCGACATTCGCAACGAAACCCTGCCGCGCGAGGAACTCGCGGAACTGCAACTTCACCGTCTGCGCGCGACCGTGTTGCGCTGTTATGAAACCGTGACGTTCTACCGCGAGGCCATGGATGAACTGGAAGTCAAACCGCATCACATCCAAAGTCTGGCCGACGTCAAGTTATTGCCCTTTACCAAAAAAGAGCAGCTACGCGACAACTACCCTTACGGCATGTTTGCCGTGCCCTCACACCACGTCGTGCGCCTGCACGCTTCTTCCGGCACCTCCGGCAAACCTGTCGTGGTGGGTCACACCCGGCGCGACCTGGTCAACTGGGGCGAAATGGGTGCGCGCTGCCTTGCCGCGGCGGGTCTGGCGCCCGGCGACCGGCTGCACAACGCCTATGGCTACGGTCTTTTCACGGGCGGTCTGGGACTGCACGGCGCGGGAGAAGCCCTGGGACTCACGGTCATCCCCATGTCGGGCGGACAGACGCAAAAGCAGGTGATGCTGCTTGCCGACCTCGCCCCCACCGCGATGAGCTGCACCCCTTCCTACGCGCTCAATATCGTGGAAGAAGCGGAAAAGCTGGGTGTGGATCTGCGCAAGCTGCCGCTCAAGGTGGGCATCTTTGGCGCGGAACCGTGGACGGAAGAAATGCGTTACGAACTCGAATCCCGCATGGGCATCGACGCGCTGGATATTTACGGGCTGACCGAACTGATGGGGCCAAGCGTGGGCATCGAATGCCTGGAAGGCAAAAAGGGATTGCATATCTGGGAAGATCATTTCCTTGTCGAATGCGTGGATATCGATACCGGCGAACCCTTGCCGCCGGGCGAAAAAGGCGAAGTCGTCATCACCTCGCTCACCCGCGAAGCCTTCCCCATGCTGCGCTTCCGTACCCGTGACATCGCCGTGCTGGAACCCGCGCCCTGCAAGTGTGGCCGCACCCATGTGCGCATGAGCCGCATCACCGGACGCACGGACGACATGCTCATCATTCGCGGCGTCAATGTCTTCCCCACCCAGGTGGAGGCCATCCTGATGCGTACCGAAACGCTTTCTCCCTTCTATCAACTGGAAGTCTTCCGCGAAGGCCACCTCGATTCCCTGCGTGTAAACGTCGAAGCCAGTCCGCCGCTCTACGCCAAGGGGCAGGATTACATGGATCGCGTCGCCGCCAAGGTGAAAAAGGACATCAAGGATTTCATCGGTATTTCCTGCGAGGTGAAAATTCACCCTACCGGCGCGGTGGAACGCTCAATGGGCAAGGCGGTGCGGGTTGTCGATCATCGCAATGAAAAGAAATAGGTGGCGCATACCGCGACGTTTTGCGCACAAAGGCTGTTTTGCCTCCTGAAGGGCATGAGGCCCCCCTGTGCCGACACTTGGGATTGCACAG
Organism: Zoogloeaceae bacterium; assembly: GCA_031271025.1. Taxonomy (GTDB): domain Bacteria; phylum Pseudomonadota; class Gammaproteobacteria; order Burkholderiales; family Rhodocyclaceae; genus Azovibrio. The sequence continues at coordinate 37,155 of JAISWQ010000015.1, forward strand.
CTACGTTCCTTCGCCCCCCTTGGATTCCCCCGAATTCATTCCCCCGCGCCAAGAGCGCGGGGGAATGAATTTTATTGCTTGCTGGTTTCCACCATCGTCAGCGGTTCTTCAGCCTGTGTCTCCGTCACCTCAGGACGGCGGCGGGGACGACCGCGCCGGGCGGCGGCGGGAACGGCGGCTTCTGGAGCCGCCTCGGCGGGAGAGCTGGTTTGCACCAGCACCAGACCGCTGGTTTCCAGTTCCGCTTCCAGATGCGTGAATGAAACCGGCGCGGTTTGAGGGGGGGGCACTTGGGGAGCAATCACAACCGCTGTGGGTTGAGGTTCTGCTGCCTGGGGCGGGGGAACCGCCGCCTGTGCTTCCGCAACGGATGCCGTTTGAGGTTCTGTGGCCTGTACAGGCGCTTCCCGCGCAGGTGAGGTCTGATTCTCCTCCACGGTGGCATTGAGCATGGGCGTTGCGGCTGCGGTACGCGCTTCCGCCTCCGGGGCGGGGGGGCGTTCGGGTTTCGCGGTTTCCAACACGCTGGTAATGTGGTTCATCACCTGATTGGCGGTGTCCACCGTTGCGGCAGGAGAGGGTTCCAGCGTGAAGTTTTCTACAGAGGACGCCGCCACAGCGGGAGGGGCAGCCTCTACCTCTACCGTTGCCGTTGCATACTCGCCGCTGGGGGTTTCGGGCGCGTCGTCGTTGATGGTTTCCGCCTGATCGCGGTTGCGATTGCGGCCGCGATTGCGTCCCCGGTTGCCGCGACGGCTGCCGCTGGCTTCCTCGCCCTGCGTCTCCTGCGTTACGGGCGCGCTGTTGAGGTTGGCTTCGGCGGTTTCTGGCTGGCGCGGTTTGGCTTTTGGGATTTCCGGCGGCGGCGTTGGGGTGTCAGGGGTACGTGGTTTTTTTTCTTCCGCTTTCAGATCCGCCTTGACTTCGCGTTCCCGGTTTTGTCCCTTGCCGTTGCGTTCGCCTTGCTCAGGATTGCGCGGCTCGTTGCGATTCTTGCGTTCCCGGACTTCTTTCGTGTCACGGGGTTTTTCCACGCTGCTTTCCAGCGCGTCGCGGGGTTCGCGGCGCTTGCCGTCCTGCTGCTTGCGGCCTTCGTTTTCGTTGTCGCGCCGGTTGCGTTCAGGGGGGACACGGCGTTCGCCCGTGTTGCCGCGACGCTTGTTTTTTGCAGGCGCGGGTGGAGGGTTTTCCGTACTCGCGGGGGTACGGAACCAGGAAAGCAGGCGGCTGATGAGGCTCTGCGTTTCCGCCGTCTTCTTTTCTGCCATGACCGGCGCGGGCTGTTCCCGGGCGATGCTCTTGATTACGGCTTCCTGGCGTGGCTTTTTCTCTTCCATTTTGCCGGAAAGCCGGGAGATGTCGTCACCAGGGTGCTCCATCAGCGTGTAGGAAGGTTGTTCACGCACGTCATCGGTGTTCAGGTTTTCGTGGTTGAGCCTCTGAATGAGGTGTGCCGGCGTTTCCAGATGCACGTTGGGAATCAGCAGGATGGAGACCTTGTGGCGCAATTCGATGCCCTGAATCTCATGCCGTTTTTCGTTGAGGAGGAAGGTGGAAACATCCACCGGCGCTTGCGCGTGCACGGTAGCGGTGTTGTCCTTCATCGCTTCCTCTTCCAGAATTCGCAGAAGATGCAGCGCGGCGGATTCGGTGGAACGGATGTGGCCGGTGCCGGTACAGCGCGGGCAGGAGATGTAGCTCATTTCGGCAAGCGCGGGGCGAAGCCGCTGGCGGGAAAGCTCCATGAGACCAAAGCGGCTGATCTTGCCGGTCTGGACGCGGGCGCGGTCGAATTTCAGCGCCTCTTTCAGGCGTTGTTCGACTTCGCGCTGGTTTTTTGCCGATTCCATGTCGATGAAATCGATGACGATAAGCCCGCCCAGATCGCGCAGACGCAACTGGCGCGCGACTTCCTCGGCCGCTTCCAGATTGGTCTTGAAGGCGGTTTCCTCAATGTCCGCGCCGCGCGTGGCACGCCCGGAATTGACGTCGACGGCGACCAGCGCCTCGGTGTGATCGAGCACGATGGCGCCGCCGGAAGGCAGATTCACCTGCCGCCCGAAAGCAGTCTCGATCTGGTGCTCGATCTGAAAGCGGGAAAAGAGCGGCACATCGTCGTGGTAACGTTTCACGCGATTGGCGTTGCCGGGCATCACCTGCTGCATGAAAGCTTGCGCCTGCTCGAAAATCTCGTCGGTGTCGATCAGGATTTCGCCGATTTCCGGCTGGAAGCAATCGCGGATGGCGCGAATGACAAGGCTGCCTTCCTTGTAGATCAGGAGTGGCGCTTTTTTCTCTTTGGCGATGCCTTCAATGGCGTACCAGAGTTGCAGGAGGTAATTCAGATCCCACTGGAGTTCTTCCTGCTGGCGGCTGATTGCCGCCGTGCGGGCGATGAGGCTCATGCCCTGCGGCACTTCCAGCGCATCCATGATTTCCCGGAGTTCGGCGCGATCCTCTCCGTCGACCCGGCGAGAGACGCCGCCGCCGCGCGGATTGTTGGGCATCAACACCAGATAGCGTCCGGCCAGGGAAACGAAGGTGGTCAGTGCCGCGCCCTTGCTGCCGCGCTCGTCCTTGTCGACCTGGACGATGAGTTCCTGGCCTTCCTTCAGGGCGCTCTTGATGGAGGCGTGCCCGTTTGCGCCGGGTTGAAAATAACTGCGGGAAATTTCCTTGAAGGGTAAAAAACCATGCCGGTCTTCGCCGTAATTGACAAAGACCGCTTCAAGCGAAGGCTCGATGCGGGTGATAACCCCCTTGTAGATGTTGCTTTTGCGTTGTTCTTTTGAGGCCGACTCAATGTCGAGGTCAATCAGCTTCTGGCCATCGACGATGGCGACGCGGAGTTCCTCGGCTTGCGTCGCGTTGAATAACATGCGTTTCATGGGATGCAGGCTCCCGCGCGTCGAAAGACGCGCACGGAACAACCCGCGCAGCAGCATCTGGGCAAAGACAGGAAAAAAGAAAGGCCATGAGCTGCAATTTCAAGGATAAAGACGTGATGGATTGACGTGGTTTATCGGTATTCCCGGCCGCCTCATGGGCAGCCAGGTGAATTCTGCGCGGTTCGATCCGTGCTGCTTGCGGCACGCGAATCAAGTAATATCGCTGCTTGGGGTGAGCGAGCTTAACCCGTTTGCGTTCTCCGGCAAGTTCGACGGAACGGTGTCCGCTGTGGGGAGGGTATCCGCCGGATAGCCGGGCCTGCCGAGGTTGCGAGAACCCCCGATTCTTTCGGGCTTCGCCAGTGGCATGGAAAAAATTCCAGATGCGTCTGGCGGGTCGGTCTGACGGCGCGGCTTGCCTTGCCGGTTTGGACGCAAAACGCCGCGCAGTATATTGCAAAACACAACAAAATTGGACAAAGTGGAAAAAAATTTCGTCGTTTATCAAACGGTTGGCAGCGAGGAAGCCGGGCAACGTCTGGATAACTATCTCTTTCGTTACCTGAAAGGCGTACCCAAAAGTCATGTCTATCGCATCCTGCGCGGCGGCGAGGTACGGGTCAACAAAAAACGCGCGGAAGCGGCCTACCGGATACGGGAAGGCGATCTCATCCGTTTGCCGCCCTTGCGCCGCGCCGAACGTGCAACAGTGGCGGAGCATCCCGCGCCATTGCTGACGCTGCCGGTTGTTCATGAAGATACGGTGTTGCTCGCCATCGACAAACCTGCCGGTCTTGCCGCGCATGGCGGCAGCGGCGTGAGTTTTGGCGTGATCGAAACCCTGCGGCGGCAGCGCCCGGAAGCGAAATTCCTGGAACTCGCGCACCGCCTGGACAAGGAAACTTCTGGTCTTCTCCTGATTGGCAAAAAGCGATCGGCCCTGAACGCGCTGCATGACCTGTTCCGCGCCGCCGGCAGGCAGGTCGACAAACGCTATGTGATATTGGTGCGGGGACGCTGGATGAATCCCGTGCAACAGGTCAAACTGCCGCTCCTCAAATATCTGACCGAATCCGGGGAGCGGCGGGTACGAGTCGATGCGCTGGGCAAGTTTTCCCATACGGAGTTTCGTCTTCTTGCCCGCTGGCGGCAGGTGAGCCTGCTCGAAGCCCGTTTGCTGACAGGGCGCACCCACCAGTTGCGGGTGCAGCTTGCGCATCTGGGCTTTCCCATCCTGGGCGATGAAAAATACGGTGATTTTGCCCTCAACAAGGCGCTGGCAAAAAAAGGGCTGTTGAAACGAATGGCCTTGCACGCGGCACGGCTGACGTGTCCGCATCCGCTGGCGGCGGAAAGCCGTCTCGTCCTGGAATCGCCCCTGCCGGAAGCCCTGGCCGCCTTCATCGCGCATCTGGACGCAACGGAAACGCGGGAGGTCAGCATTGGCGACGCCTCCTGTAAAATACCGTTTTCTTTGCCGAAACCGGAGCAATCATGAGTCTTTACCGTCTGGGCGATGTGCGCCCGCAATTGAGCCAGGGCGTCTGGGTTGCGCCGAGTGCTGTATTGATCGGCGATGTGCGGCTGGCGGAGCGCGCCAATATCTGGTTCAACGCCGTGCTGCGCGGCGACAATGAGCCGATCCGTATCGGCGCGGACAGCAATGTGCAGGAGAGTTGCGTTTTCCACACCGACCCCGGTCTGCCGCTGGAAATCGGCGCGAAAGTGACGGTAGGACATCAGGTGGTGCTGCACAGTTGCACGGTGGACGAAGGCAGCCTGATCGGCATGGGGGCAACGGTGCTGAATCGCGCCAGAATCGGGCGCTTTTGTATCGTCGGCGCGAAAAGTCTCGTCACTGAAGGCAAGGTTTTCCCTGATCGCGTGTTGATCGTCGGCAGTCCCGCCCGCGTTGTCCGGGAACTGACGGAGGCAGAAATCGCCAGTCTGGAAAAAAGCGCCCTGCATTACGTGGAAAACGCCCAAAGGTTCCGGGAAACGCTGGTGCAGCTATCGGCGTAGCGCCACAAGTGCGACAGGGGCGCGGTGGCAAGTGCCGGGATCGGGTATCATCGCGTCTGTTTTCGGCTTTTTCCGCGCCTGTCTGTGAAATTCCTCGTTCGTTCCATCTTTTTGTTCCTTTGTCTTGCGGGTATCGCGCTTGCCGCGTTTTATGCCTGGTTGACGCATCCGCTGGCATTTCCGGCGGGGGCGGCAAGGGTGGAATTCCGGGTGCCGGCAGGCGTTGGTCTGCGCGGAGCGATCAAGAATCTGGCGGCAGCGGGCGTGGAAGTCGAACCCCGTTTGCTGGTGTTGGCCTCGCGTTTGCAAAGCTGGCACAGCCGGAACAGGATGTTTGTCCGGGCGGGAACCTACGGCCTTGCGGCGGGAACAACCCCTTTGCAACTCCTGGATACCTTGCACGCGGGGAAAGTCCTGCAAACCGATGTGCGTCTGATCGAGGGCTGGACATTCCGGCAGTGGCGGCAACGGTTGAAGAACGAGCCATATCTGACCCATGAACTTGCGGATCTCGATGACGCGACGCTCATGAAGCGCCTCGGCTTTCCGCAGGGGATTGCGCCGGAGGGGCAGTTTTTCCCGGAGACCTACCGTCTTGACCGTTATGCCAGCGACCGCGAACTGTTGGCGCTGGCGGCGAAAACGATGCGGGAAACCCTCGCCCGCGAATGGGCGGCGCGGCAGGAGGGTTTGCCATATCGCACGCCTTACGAGGCGCTCATCATGGCGTCCATCGTGGAGAAGGAAACCGGGCAGGACGCCGACCGTCCCAGGGTGGCCAGCGTGTTTGTCAATCGCCTGCGGCTGGGAATGCGGCTGCAAACCGATCCTTCCGTCATCTACGGGCTGGGAGACGCCTTTGATGGCAACCTGCGGCGGCGTGACCTCGAAGCCGATACGCCGTGGAACACCTATACCCGCGCCGGTCTGCCGCCCACGCCGATTGCCATGCCGGGGCTGGCTTCGCTCAGGGCGGCGCTGCATCCCGAAGCCAGCCGCTATCTCTATTTCGTGGCGCGGGGCGATGGTTCCAGCGAATTTTCCGAAACGCTGGAAGCGCACAACCGCGCGGTGAACCGCTATCAACGCCGAAGAGGATAAAAGAGAACAAACATGACGCCAGAAACAACGCCTGCCGACCTGCCGGGCAAATTCATCACGCTGGAGGGTATAGACGGCGCGGGCAAATCCAGTCATGTGGAATGGATTGCCGATTTCCTGCGCCAGCGCGGCAAAACCGTGTGCGCCACCCGCGAGCCGGGCGGGACGCCGCTGGGCGAAAAATTGCGGGAATGGCTGCTCTCGCAACCCATATCGCCAGAGGGCGAAACCCTGCTCATGTTCGCGGCGCGGCAGGAACATCTGAACGTGGTCATCCAGCCCGCGCTGGCGCGTGGCGACTGGGTGGTCTGCGATCGCTACACCGACGCGAGCTACGCCTACCAGGGCGGCGGGCGTGGCCTGGCGCGGGAAAAACTGGCGGTGCTGGAACACTGGGTGCAAAGCGACGCGCAACCCAGCCTGACCCTTTTGTTCGACGTGCCCTGCGAGGTGGCACGCCAGCGCATCGCGCTGGCCGGACGCCCTCTGGATCGTTTCGAGCAGGAGCAGGCGCAGTTTTACGACCGTGTGCGCCATGTCTACCTTGCCCGCGCGGAACGCTACCCGAAACGCTTCCGGGTGCTCGACGGCACAGGCAGCATGGAAGCAATCCGCGCCGCGCTTGCGAAAATTCTCACGGCTCTGGATTGAAACAGCAAAAATGAACGCAAGGGATCTGCATCCGGCAAGCTGGCAACGTCTGCAAGACTGGCGGCCACGTCTGCCGCACGCGCTTTTGTTTGCCGGCGCGCGCGGCATCGGCAAAACGGATTTGGCGCGCGCCTTTGCCGCCGCGCTGCTCTGCGAAGCGCCCAACGAAGGATTCGCCTGCGGCGCCTGCGCGGGCTGCCGCTGGTTCGGACAGGGGCAGCATCCCGATTTTCGTCTGCTTGCGCCTGAAGCCCTGCAACCTGTTCTGGCAGGAGAAGAAAAGAAAAAAAGTGAAAAGGCGGAAAAGGAAAAATCGTCGCGCGGCGGACAGGAAATCACCATCGCCCAGATCCGCGAACTGGACGAATTCCTGGCCGTGGGCGCACACCGGAACGGCGCTCGCATCATCCTGCTGCATCCGGCGGAAAGCCTGAACCGCGCGGCAGCCAATGCGATTCTGAAAATTCTGGAAGAACCGCCTGCCGGGGTGCTGTTCCTGCTGGTTTCCAGCGAACCGATGCGGCTTCTGCCCACCCTGCGCAGCCGCTGCCAGACGCTGGCCATTCCCTTGCCGGATACGGAAAAAGCCACGCGGATACTTGCCGCGGCGGGTCTGAAGGAGGCGGAAAACTGGCTGGCGCTTGCGGGCGGAGCGCCGGAACTGGCGCGGCAACTGGCGGAAAAAACGGCCACCGAATGGTTGCAGGCCCTGACAGAGGCATTGGCCTGCGGACGCAGGCTGGAAGTGCTGACGGCCGCCGCCGGACTGGAAAAAAGCCTGAAAGCCGTCAAGGGCGAAAATCCTTTGCCCCTGTTGCTGGAATGTGCCCAGAAATGGATAGTCGACCTGAATCTGGCGGCACAGGGGATACCAATACGCTTTTATCTGCGCGAACGCGATAGAATTACGGAGTTGGCGCGTGTGGCGTATCTCCTGCCGCTGGCGCGGTTTTATCGTCAGGTGACGATATGGAGGCGATTCGCTGGACATCCCCTGAACCTTCGCCTTTTCCTGGAACAGTTTTTCTTTGGCTATCGAACCCTGTTTGCAAAGTGAGTAAAACATGAGTCCCGCCTTGTCGCCTTCTTCTTCGTCCCTTGGTATCCGCTCCAATCCTGCCACTTCCGGCGGAATGGCACGCCCGGCAACCCCGGCGGGTAATGCGCGCGCGCCCACGCCACAGTCAGCGCAATCCTCGCGCCCCAACGTGCTGTCGCTCAACATCAGTTCCAAGTCCGCGCTCTACGTCGCTTACGTCTCCCAGCTCAAGAATGGCGGCATTTTCATTCCAACCAACCGGGATTACGCCGTCGGCGAAGAAGTATTCATGCTGCTGTCGCTGGTGGAAGACCCCACCAAATTTCCGGTCGCGGGCAAGGTGGCCTGGATTACGCCGCCCGGCGCACAGAACAACCGCCCCCAGGGCATCGGCATCCACTTCAATGCCGACGACAACAGCAAGGCGTTACGGCGCAAAATCGAAATGATACTGACCGGGGCGCTGGGTTCCACCCGTCCAACCAATACCCTGTAGTTTTTCCACCGCACCCTGCATTCCGGGGGATACATCCGCCCGGTGTTTTTGTTTTTCCGGTTTTGCCATGCTGATCGATTCACACTGCCATCTGGATTTTCCCGAACTTTCCGCCGAACTGCCGCGTGTTCTCGCGGCCATGCAGGAAGCTGGCGTCGCCGGGGCACTCTGTATCGGCGTCAATCTGGAAGATTTTCCGAAAGTGCTGGCGCTGGCAAGGACCCATGCGCGGCTTTTTGCCAGCGTGGGTCTGCATCCTGAATACGACAAGGCGGAAGAACCGGACGCGGCGCGTCTCATTGCCCTGGCCGCGCACGAAAAAGTAATCGCCCTTGGCGAAACCGGACTCGATTATCACTGGCACAAGGAAAAACCGGAATGGCAGCGCGAACGTTTTCGTGTCCACATCCGCGCGGCGCTGGCGGCGCAAAAACCGCTGGTGATTCACAGCCGGAATGCGGCGGAAGATACCCTGCGCATCCTGGAAGAAGAGGGCGCGGCGCGTATCGGCGGCATTTTCCATTGCTTTTCCGAAGACTGGGCGGTCGCGGAACGGGCGTTGGCGCTGGGGTTTTACCTGTCTTTTTCCGGGATCGTGACCTTCAGAAATGCGAAGGCCGTGCAGGAAGTCGCCATTCGCGCGCCGCTCGACCGGATTCTGGTGGAAACCGATGCGCCCTATCTCGCGCCACATCCTTTCCGGGGCAAGCGCAACGAACCTGCCTATGTCCGCCATACGGCGGAATGTGTTGCCCGCCTGCGCGAGATGCCGTTTACGGCGCTTGCCCACGCCACGACTGAAAATTTCTTCTCCCTTTTTCCCAAGAGCCGTGCGGCTTTTTCATCATGTGTTGCCTGACTTCCTTCCTGCGCCTGCTTGCGTTCGCCTTGCTTCTTTCTTCCTCCGCCGTCCATGCGGCGGCCTATGACGATCTGCTTTCCGCCATCAAGCTGGGCGACAAGGGCGCGGTGGAAAGCCTGCTCGCGCGCGGCATGGACGTGAACACTTCGGATGCCAATGGCAATACCCTGATGATGATCGCGGCGCGGGAAGGCAGGGAAGAACTGGTGGCGCTCCTGATCCGTCAGCGCGCCAAAATCAATGCCCGCAACCGTAACGGCGATTCCGCCCTGAGCCTTGCCGCCTACGAGGGACGCCTGCCGGTTGTCCGCCTGCTGGCCGAATCCGGCGCCGATCTGGAAACGCCGGGCTGGACACCCCTCATCTATGCCGCCTTCAACGGCCATTTGCCGGTGGCGCAATATCTGCTCGCCCAAGGCGCGAATCTGGACGCCGTGGCCGACAACGGCATGACACCCCTGATAACCGCCGCGCGTGGCGGTTTTCTGGATATCGTCAAAATCCTGATCGCGGCGGGCGCGGAAGTCGATTTCAAGACCGAACAAGGCGAAACCGCACTGGATTGGGCGCTCAAGACCCACAATACGGACGTAGCGGATTATCTGAAAGCCCACGGCGCCAAATCAGGGAAAACCCTGATTCTGGAGAGCAAAAATCAGCGACAGCCCTGACCGCTGCATGGGGCCTTCTGCGCAGCACGCGATTCCCCTGTACACTCTCCGCTCTTCTTTCTTTGATGCAGGGGAAGCGCAATGGCACGGCAGACTTTTTTGACGCTCGATAACGGCGCAACGATTCCGCAACTGGGGCTGGGCACTTGGCAGACGCCGGAACCGGAAGCCGCTTCCGTCATACAGACCGCCCTGGCAGCGGGGTATCGCCTGATCGACACTGCCGCCATTTACAACAACGAAACAGGCGTAGGGCGCGGACTCGAGGCGGGCATGGCGGCTTTGGAGCTTGCCCGCGGCGCGGTTTTTATCACCACCAAGCTCTGGAATGATCGACAGGGTTTTGATTCCACCTTGCGCGCCTGCGATGAAAGTCTCGCCCGTCTGGGACTGGATTACGTGGATCTCTATCTGATCCACTGGCCCGCGCCCCGGCAGAATCGCTACCTCGAAAGCTGGCAGGCGCTGATTCGCCTGCGTGAGGAAGGCAAGGCGCGCGCCATTGGCGTTTCCAATTTTGAAGCCGCGCATCTTGAGCGCATCATCGGGGAAACCGGCGTGGTTCCCGCCGTCAATCAAATAGAGCTGCACCCGGATTTCCAGCAAAAACCCTTGCGCGCCGTACACGCGCGGCATGGCATTCTCACCCAGTCCTGGAGTCCCCTGGGTCAGGGGAATCTGCTGCAACAGCCGCAGATTTCCGCCATCGCGCGCAAGCACGGCAAGACGGCGGCGCAAATCATCCTCCGCTGGCATCTGGAAGAAGGGTTGCTGGTCATCCCCAAATCCGGCCATGCCGAGCGCATCGCCAGCAATTTCGCGGTATTTGATTTTGTCCTGGACGCGGAGGATCGGAAAACCCTGGCGGCTCTGGATAATGCCAAAGGGCGCCTGGGACCGCATCCTGATCGGGCAGATTTCTGAAACAGCCGTATCCCCGCCTTTTGCCTTCGCCTGTAAAACAGGCTGCCATTTTTCGCCCTGCCTCTGTTCATGACTGCCCTCTCCCCTGCACTGCCGCCTGAGCTTGCCGCCGCCTTTGCCCCGGACGGGGCGTTCGCGGCCACGATTCCCGGTTTTCGCACGCGGACACAGCAGGTGGAAATGGCCGCGCGCATCCTGGAAACGATGCGGCAACAGGGGATACTCATCGCCGAGGCGGGCACCGGCACCGGCAAGACCTTTGCCTATCTCGTTCCGGCGCTGCTCGCGGGCGGCAAGGTCATCGTCTCGACTGGCACCAAGACCTTGCAGGATCAGTTGTTCAACAAGGATTTACCGCAGGTGCGCGATGCCCTGAAAACGCCGATCCAGATCGCGCTCCTGAAAGGACGCGCCAACTATCTCTGTCATTACCATTTGCGGCAAGCCCTGACCGAAGGCCGCTTCGGGAACCGCGAGGAAGTCGGCCATCTTGCCCGCATCCAGCGGTTTTTCAAGACGACCCGCACCGGCGACAAGGCCGAATGCGGCAACGTTCCGGAAGATTCGCCGGTCTGGTTTGCCGTGACCTCCACCCGCGACAATTGTCTGGGTCAGGAATGCCCGAATCACAAGGATTGCTTTGTGCAAGCGGCGCGGCGCGAGGCGATGGAAGCCGATCTCGTGGTGGTCAATCACCATCTCTTTTTTGCCGATGTGATGCTGCGCGACGAAGGCGTCGCCGAACTTCTGCCCGCCTGCAACACGGTCATTTTCGACGAGGCGCACCAATTGCCGGAAATTGCTTCGCTTTTCTTTGGCGAGCATTTTTCCACCACGCAAATTCTGGATCTGGTCCGTGACGCCACCGTCGAGATGTTGGAAAACGCCCGCGATTGCCTCGATTTGCCGCCCCGTTTGGCCGCGCTGGAAAAAGCCGCGCGCGACCTGCGCCTCGCCGCGGGCATGGAAGCCAGACGCTTTTCCCTTGCGCAACTGGAAGCCAGACCGGAATTCCCCCCCGCGCTCGCCACCCTCTCGGAGAGCCTGAGCGCGGCGGAAGCCGTACTCAAAACCCAGGCCGAGCGGGGGGAAGGGCTGGAACGCTGCTGGCAACGGATGCGGGAACTCATCGCTGGTCTTGCCGACTGGCGCAACGATGTCCGTCCCGGTTGGGTACGCTGGGGCGAGACATTCAGCCAGTCGCTGCAATTGAACGCAACCCCGCTTTCGGTTGCGGACATTTTCAGGAAGCAGATGGGCGGCCATCTCCGTGCCTGGATTTTTACCTCCGCCACGCTCGCGGTACAGGGACGCTTCGAGCACTACCAGACCGAACTGGGCTTATGGGAGGCCGATACCGGCTATTGGGAAAGTCCTTTCGATTACCCCAGTCAGGCGATTCTCTACGCTCCCACGGGGTTGCCGGAGCCGAACAACCAGAGCTACACGGAAGCGGTGGCGGAAGCGGCATTTCCCGTGCTGGATGCCGCGCCGGGCGGCGCTTTTTTCCTCTGTACCAGCCTGAAAGCCATGCGCCGCATGCACGAACTTTTGCGCGCGCATCTGGCGGCGCAAGGCGAAACCCGTCCGCTCTTCCTTCAAGGCGAATGCGGCAAGAACGAATTGCTGGAACGCTTCCGGCAGGCGGGGAACGGCGTATTGGTCGGCAGCCAGAGTTTCTGGGAAGGCGTGGACGTGCGCGGCGAGGCGCTTTCGCTGGTGGTGATCGACAAGCTCCCCTTCGCGCCGCCGGACGATCCGGTGCTGTCGGTGCGCATCGAGGAAATGCGCAAGGCCGGACGCAATGCCTTTGTCGAATACCAGTTGCCCAAGGCGGTCATCAACGTCAAACAGGGGGCGGGACGACTGATCCGCACGGAAGCCGATCGCGGCGTACTGATGATCTGCGACCCGCGCATGTTGAACAAACCCTATGGTTACCGCGTCTGGCGCAGTCTGCCACCGATGAAACGCACGCGGGAACTTGCCACGGTGCTGGCGTTTTTTCGCGCGCGGCCAGAATGAATCTGAATCCCGACAGTCATGCACACCGTCGCGCTATTGACCCGCCCTGGTTTCCGTGCTCTAATCTCGCCCCTTTTCAACCTTGCCCTACCGTGTCGCATGGCGGAGGGTTTTTGCCATAAGGAGTCTTCATGCGCCATTATGAAATTGTCTTTATCGTCCACCCGGATCAAAGCGAACAGGTGCCCGCGATGGTGGAACGCTATCGCACCCTGATTACCAACCGGGGCGGGCAAATCCATCGCCTGGAAGACTGGGGGCGGCGCCAACTGGCTTACCCGATCCAGAAAATCCACAAAGCGCATTATGTGCTCATGAACATCGAGTGCGACGGCGAAACCTTGACCGAGCTGGAACACGGCTTCAAGTTCAACGACGCCGTGCTCAGAAACCTCACGGTCAAGATGAAACACGCCGTCACGACGCCTTCCCCGATGATGAAGGAAGAGAAATCCAAGTCGCTCATCGGGAGTGAAGAAGGCGAAACGGAGCAAACGGAGCAGGCTGTCGAAGCCCCTGCGGTTGCCGCCGAAGTCCCCGATGCGGCCTGAAGGTTGGCTGATTTTGTCGCTGTTGCAAATGGCGTGAACCAGCTCGACATCCGCGGACGAATCGTCGAAAAAAAGGCGCTGCGCTATACCCCGTCGGGCATTCCGGCGATGGAAGCGCGTCTTGCCCACGTTTCGGAAGTGATGGAAGCAGGCTTGCCCCGAACGGCGTGTTGCGAAGTGCCGCTCCTTGCGTTTGGGACAGAAGCAAACCGCCTTGCCGCCGCGCCGCCGGAAACCGATGTGAAGATTACCGGCTTCCTCGCCGCGAAAGGCCGCAACAGCAAAACCCTCGTGTTACACGTGCAAACACTCGAATTTTTGGAAGGAACCCATCATGGCCAGATTCTTCAAGAAGAAGGATGACGACAAGAAAAAACGCCGCGGCAGCGGCCTTTTCAAGCGTCGCAAGTTCTGCCGTTTCACCGCCGAAAAGGTGGAACAGATTGATTACAAGGACGTGGAAGTCCTGAAGGAATACATTCAGGAAAATGCCAGGATCATGCCGGCACGCCTGACCGGCACCAAGGCCGGTTATCAGCGTCAGCTTTCTGTCGCCGTCAAGCGCGCCCGCTTTCTGGCGCTCCTGCCCTACACCGACAACCACCAGTAAGCGGAGGACGAATCCATGCAAATCATTCTGCTCGAAAAAGTCGTCAATCTCGGCGATTTGGGGGATGTGGTGAAAGTGAAAGACGGCTACGCCCGCAACTACCTGATCCCGCAAAAGAAGGCCAGGCGCGCAACCCCCGCCGCGCTCGCCGAATTTGAAGCCCGCCGCGCCGAACTGGAAAAGACACAGGCTGAAAAACTCACCGCCGCGCAAGCCGAGGCCGACAAGCTGAACGGTCAGGCCATTACCATCACCCGCAAGTCGGCGATGGATGGCCGCCTCTTCGGTTCCGTGACCAATCACGACGTCGCCAATGCGCTCGCCGTCGCGGGTTTCAAGGTGGACAAATCCCAGGTGCGGATGCCGGAAGGCCCACTCAAGACCACCGGCGAATTCCCGCTGGCAATCGCGCTGCATACCGATGTGCTCGCCAACGTGACCGTGACGGTCGCAAACGAATAGTCCATCGTATGGCGCGATAGAGACCCTGCCGGTTTTTCCGGCAGGGTTTTTTTCTTGCGTTTTACATCTTGCCGCAATGCTAAACTTCGCCCCCTCATGAGCGAATTCCCTTCTTCCTCCAGAACCGCGCCGGCCACTGACCCGGCCATCGCGCAATTACGGACGCCGCCCCATTCCATTGATGCCGAGCAATCGGTATTGGGCGGCCTGCTGCTGGATAACGCCGCCTGGGATCGCATTGGCGACCTGGTCACGGATCAGGATTTCTACCGCGACGAACATCGCCGCATTTATCGCCAGATTGCGCGTCTTCTGGAAAAAGGCAAGCCTGCCGATGCGGTTACTGTGGCCGAGGCGCTGGATGCCGCGGGTGAGAGCGAGCACACCGGTGGCCTGGCCTATCTGGGCGAACTGGCCAACAACACGCCTTCTGCAGCCAACATCCGTCGCTATGCGGAAATCGTGCGCGAACGCGCCATTCTGCGGCAACTGGTCGCGGTGGCGGATGAAATCGCGGGCGCTGCCTTGAATCCGCTGGGACGCGACGCCAAAACCCTGCTGGATGAAGCCGAGGCGCGCATCTTCGAGATTGCGGAAAAAGGCACGCGCATCTCCGAAGGCTTTGTGCACATCAATCCCCTGCTCACCCAGGTGGTGGAGCGGGTGCAGGAATTGCATGACCGCGAAAATCCTTCCGACATTACCGGCATTTCCTCCGGCTTTTACGATCTCGACCAGAAAACTTCTGGCCTGCAACCCGGCGATCTCATCATCGTCGCCGGACGTCCCTCCATGGGGAAAACCGCTTTCGCGCTCAACATCGCGGAAAACATCGCCACCCAATCCGGGCTGCCGGTTGGCGTATTCTCCATGGAAATGGGCGGCACGCAACTTGCCATGCGGATGCTGACCTCCATCGGCAAACTGGATTCGCAGCGGGTACGTACCGGGCAATTGAGCGACGAGGAATGGGACAGGCTTTCCTTCGCACTGGGGCAGTTGCACGAAGCGCCGATCTATATCGACGAAACCGGCGGCCTGACCCCGGTCGACCTGCGCGCGCGGGCACGACGGCTGGTGCGGCAATGCGGCACACTGGGACTGATCGTGATTGACTACATCCAGTTGATGGGCAGCACGCGCCAGAACGAAAACCGCGCGACGGAAGTCTCCGAAATCTCGCGCTCGATCAAGGCGCTGGCCAAGGAACTGAAAGTTCCCATCATCGCCATATCGCAGTTGTCACGGAAAGTGGAAGAACGTGCCGACAAGCGCCCCATGATGTCCGACCTGCGCGAATCCGGCGCCATCGAGCAGGATGCCGACGTCATCATGATGCTTTACCGTGACGAATACTACCACCCCGACAGCAAGGACAAGGGCAAGGCGGAAGTCATCATCGGCAAGCAACGGAACGGCCCCACCGGCACCGTGCACCTCGCCTTCCTCGGCCAATACACCCGTTTCGAGAATCTGGCACAAGGGGGATACTGAGTCTCCCGTATGTGGTTCGAGGGCGCGGGCTGTTACCCGGCGTAGTCTTTCAACCTGTGGTGGTGGATTGCTGCGCCATTGTCCGGCGAGCGAGGCAGAGGTCTTCCCAGACCTTGATTTTTTCCGGCAGGTTGCGCAGCAGATAGGCCGGGTGGTAGGTAACGAGCACGGGAATGTGCTCGTAATGCCAGATGCGCTGACGCATGGAGGCAAGCGAGCGGTCTTCACCCAGCACACTGTGCATGGCGGCCTTGCCCAGCAAGACGATCAGCCTGGGTTGCAAAAGCGCAATCTGCCGTTGCAGAAAGGGACGACAGGTCGCCATTTCGTCGGGATGCGGTGTGCGATTGCCTTCCGGGCGGCATTTGACGGCATTGGCAATATAAACCCTGTTGCCACGGCGAAGACCGATGGACGCCAGCATGGCATCCAGGAGCTTGCCTGCCTGCCCGACAAAAGGTTCGCCTTGCGCGTCTTCTTCCGCGCCGGGACCTTCGCCGATGAAAAGCCAGTCGGGATGGCGATCGCCTACGCCCGGCACAGCCTGTTTGCGCATCTGGCAGAGGCCGCAGGCGGAACAGTTGCGGCTGGCGGCTTCCAGCGTTTCCCAATCCATGCGGGCGATTTCCGCCTGTCGCGCGAGCGTGGGGGAAAGGGCTTCCCTGAACGCGCTGGCGGGGAGAACAGGGGCGGGTGTCACCGCAGGCGGCAAAGCGGCATCTGCGGCGAGCGGGGGATTTGCTTCGACAGGTTCTGCTTCCTGATCCGCCTTTGTGGTCTGTATCCGCAGTTGCCAGCGGGTCAGTCCCATTTCCTCCAGAAACAGCGAACGTGTATCACTCACGCCTGTATCTCCGCCACCAGAATACGGCTGAACAGCAAGCCATCTTCACGCCCTACCGCTGCCGGGTAATAGTTCTTGCGGCGACCAATCTCGGTAAAACCCTGACGTTGGTAGAGCGTGATCGCTGCCGTATTGGAAGGACGGACTTCCAGCAGCATCTGCCGCGCGCCTTGCGATGTGGCCCAGGTAAACGCCTGTTGCAGCAAAAAAGCGCCGTAACCGTGTCCCTGCATTTCCGGGGCGACGGCAATGTTGAGCAGATGTGCTTCCTCCACGCCGGACATGAGGATCAAAAAGCCCGCGAGGCAACTGCCCTGCCGTGCCACCCAGGCGAGATGTCCGGCGGCAAGGGAGTCGGCAAAGAGGGCGCGTGTCCAAGGAAAAGTTTCCACCCGCGCTTCCAGTGCGGCAATTCCATCCAGATCGGCTTCTCGCATGGGGAAGATTTCCGGTGGTTGCCGGTAGGCAACAAGGAGGGATGAGGTACTCACACACGACCTCCGGCGGCCTGGCGTTCTGCGGTTGTCTGCGCCACCTTGTCCCGGACATAGCGCAAACCCGCAGCGGCGGGGTCAAGCTGTTCGCCACGCTGCAAGGCGTATGCGCCCAGTTCTGCCAGGGCACAGGCATGGGGCAGGATTTCCGGGCGCTGGAAGGGCGCGGCAAAGCGGAGGGAGAGGGCAGGGTAGGCCGCAAGCGCATTCCCGACGGCAAGCCAGCTTTCGTCTTCGGGAAACTCCAGTGCTTCCGGCCGGGCGACCCGCGCGGGCATGACGGCCTGAAGGCGGCCATCGGACAGACGTTCAAAGGCGGCGGCATAGACTTCGCCCATGCGGGCATCCAGCAAGGACAGCACCCTGGGTGCTTCTGCGGCCTGTGCCATCGCTTCCAGTGACCCTACCGGCAACAGCGGCAGATCCAGCGCGCAGGCAATGCCTTGCGCCAGACCACAACCGACGCGCAGACTGGTAAACGCGCCGGGGCCGCAATCGAAGGCGATGGCAGAAAGGTCACGGAAACCACAACCCGCTTCTGCCAGCAGTTGCCGCGCCAGCGGAAGCAGGGTTTCCGATTGTGGCCGCCCGGCGGGGCAGTCGACGCCAGTAAGCCGCCCATCCTGCCAAAGGGCGCAGGAGGCAGCATCGGTGGAGGTTTCCAGAGCCAGAATTCGCATGGGGCGAATTGTAACAGGCGAGCGTGGGGTTTTCCGGCGAGCGATGCGGGGGAAGGAAACTGGCGTGCTGGAAACTGTCGTCAAGGCGTGGGAGCGCGGGGTCTGCTACTATGCGTTTGGTTCAACAGCACTGCGGTGGCGGCGGCAACCGCGAATTTTTCATCGTAAAACCAACTCTGGTTTGAAACCCCGCCCGTAAGAAAAGTGCGGAGGCCGGGGTCCCGACCGTCGCCATTGAGGAGGGGAAAAAAACCTTCTCAATGGCGTTTGACCGACAGCCCTGAAGGGCTGTCGCTAATTTTTGCTCAGGATGACAAAACGCCATGACTCCAAAACTTTCCATCGAATTTTTTCCGCCACAAACCGCCGAAGGCATCGCCAGACTGCGCGCCGAACGGGAAAAACTTTCGGCTTTGCAACCGGATTTTTTTTCTGTCACCTATGGCGCGGGCGGCTCCACCCGTGCGCGTACCTTTGCCATTGTTCGGGAAATCGCCGCCGAGGGTTTTTCCGCCGCGCCGCATCTTTCCTGCGTGGGTTCCACCCGTGCTGGCATTCGGGACATGCTGGCGGAATTCGCGGCAGAGGGGATCACCCGCATCGTGGCCTTGCGGGGCGACCTGCCTTCCGGCATGGCGGCCACCGGCGAACTGCGCTATGCCAATGATCTGGTGGAATTCATCCGCGCCGAGACTGGCGACCGTTTTCAGGTGCTGGTGGCCGCTTACCCGGAGTGGCATCCGCAGGCGAGATCGCCGGAAACCGATCTGCAAAATTTTGCGCGCAAGGCCAAAGCTGGAGCCAACGCCGCCATCACCCAGTATTTTTACAATGCCGACGCCTATTTTCATTTTGTGGATAAGACACGGGCGCTGGGGGTGGAAATTCCCGTCATCCCCGGCGTGATGCCGATTGCGGGCTTTTCCAGACTGGCGCGCTTTTCCGATGCCTGTGGCGCGGACATCCCGCGCTGGATGCGCAAGACTTTCGAGAGCTACGGCGACGATGTGGAATCCATCCGCGCCTTCGGGCTGGACGTGGTGACGGCGCTCTGCGAAAAACTCCTCACCGGCGGCGCGCCGGGTTTGCATTTTTACAGCATGAACCAGTCCGCGCTGGTGGCGGAAATCTGGCAGAGGCTGGGGCAAAAGAGATCCCTGCCACAATCGACACGCTCCGTCCATCATGCGGCTGGCCTATAATCCGCCCTTTTTTCTTGCCGTCTCTACCAATAACGCAGCAAAAATGAACAAAGCCTTTACCCGCGAGCCTGAGGGCGATGAAGACGACGACGAGGCAGTGTGCTCTCCCACCTTGAAATTACCGCCGGGCAGCAAGAACTACATGACGCCCGCCGGATACGCCCGGCTTCTGGCAGAGCAGGAGTTTCTGATCCGGGAAGAACGTCCGCGTGTGGTGGAAGTGGTCGCCTGGGCGGCCTCCAATGGTGATCGTTCTGAAAACGGCGATTATCTCTACGGCAAAAAACGCCTGCGCGAAATCGACCGTCGTATCCGTTTTCTGGGGAAACGCCTCGCCAACGCGCAAGTGGTGGATCCCACCTTGCAGGGCGACAACAACCAGATTTTCTTTGGCGCCACGGTCACGTTCGTTTGGGAAGGCAAGGCGGAAGAAGAAACCTACAGCATCGTCGGGATTGACGAAACTGATGCCAGCCGTGGCCGCATCAGCTGGATTTCCCCCTTGGCGCGCACGCTCATCAAGGCACACGAAGGCGACCGCCTGCGCTTTCAGACTCCGGTGGGGGTAAAGGAAATCGAAATTCTCGAAGTGCGCTATCTGCCGCTGGATTGAGTTTCGTCGCCTCTTTCAGGCGGATGATCCGGGTGCTGTTCCCTGCGCCAGGGGAAACCGGAAATCATGAACAGGTTCTTACGAAGCCGGGGCGGCGTGCTCTTTCCTGGCTTCCATGTGAAGCGGCAGGCGAGGGCGGTTTCCGGGAGGGGAGAGACCTGGACCTGGTGTTTCCGGCGGCAGCGGCGCGTAAGGCGCGTGGCGCAGCAGGATGTCGTAGTAGATGCGCACGTTTTCCGCGAGAATCACCGCCTCGCCGCCGCGCCCGCGCCCGGATTTCAGACGGCTGTAATAGTGGGGACGGGCGAGGAGGGGAAGCACCTTTTTCATCTCGAACCAGGAATTCGCGTCCGCCTTGAGTTGCCGGGCAATGGTACGCGCCGCGTTGAAATGACCAGGGCCAATGTTGTAGGCGGCAAGCGCAAACCAGGTGCGGTCGGGTTCCGGCACGTCGACAGGCAGGCGGTTCTTGAGAAAACTCACGTAGCGCGCGCCGCCCAGAATGCTTTCCCTGGGATCGAGACGATTGCGCACCCCCAGCCGGTCGGCGGTTTCAGTGGTCAGCATCATCATGCCCCGCACGCCGGTGGGGCTGGTATTGAGCGGGTTCCAGTGCGATTCCTGATAGGAGAGCGCCGCGAGAAGCCGCCAGTCCAGTTCGTTTTTTCTCCCGGCTTCCTCGAACATCGCGCGGTAACGTGGCAAAAGCGTGGCAATGCGCGTGGTAAAGGTGGTGACATCCAGCGCGTCCAGGCGCTTGACATGCCCCAGATAACGATCATGCACCCGGCTGATGAGACCGTTTTCTTGCGCCTCCGCAATGAAATGCTGGGCACGCGCGGCAACGGTAGGGTCGCCATCCGCCGGGAACATCCAGGCAATGGGATGACGCGAACCAAGCTCCAGCCCGGCTTGCAGCATGGGGAAAAAATTGAGACCAATATCCAGCACGGCTTTGTCGACCAGCGCCAGCGCGATCTTGCGGGTAGCGACGGCTTCCAGCAAATCGAAGGGCATTTCGGCGGGGTAGGTTTCAATCACAAGCCGGGGATGTTGTTTTTGCAGATCCAGAAGAGCGCGGTGCTGCTGGCTGTCGGCGATGGCAACCACGGTCTGGTGATCGAGTTGGGCAAGACGGCGTGGCAGCGGGTTGGCCTCATGCGCAACCAGCACGCTACTGCTGACCAGGTAAGGCGTGCTGTAGCGGATTCCCTCGGCCTTGGGGTCGGGCGTGAGCCAGCCGACGGCCATGTGCGCCTTGTGCCGGGCAAGTCGCTGCGGGAAAGAAACGGCGGGCGTGACGATGAAGCGCACGGGAACGCCCAGAGATTCCGCAAATGCCCTGACCAGATCATGCTCCAGTCCTGAGGCGGAGGGGGTCTCGCCTTCATCGCCGTTTTCCAACGTCTCGTAGGTCAAGGGGCCTGGCGGAATGAGTACGACCAGCCCTTTTTGTTCCTGTCCCGCCTCCGGCAATGGCAAGGGCGCGCGATCACAGGCGGAAAGGCAGGCCATGAGCGTGAATACGGCAAAAAAAGCTGCAAGGCGGCAACATCCCTGTGCTATCATTCGCCCCCCCGGAGAGGTACCGAAGCGGTTATAACGGCGCCGACTCGAAATCGGATGGTCAGAGAAATCTGGCACGGGGGTTCGAATCCCCCCCTCTCCGCCAGACTGCATTCCTGTTTGTTCTTCCTCATTCCTTTTGCTTCCCGTTTCTTCCTGCGTTTTCAGCGGGTTACAGCCTTTTTCGTGTCGTTTTCCGCCATTTCCCCCGGTGGAAAGCGTTTACCGGCAGTCCCGTGACGTGAAGCCGGTGGAGGGCAAACCTGCGAAACGCTTTGCGGGAGAGGTCTCCAGAATTGAAGGCAACCTTGCACACAGGCGGCAATCCCACGCGGAAACGGCACGAGCGCCATGATAGCACAATGGTTTTTGACGCCTGCCGCGCTCAGCGGGGAGGCAATCCAAAGTGTCGGCCGAGAGGATAGTTCGTCTCCCATGTTCGTCATGGCGAGGGGCACGTGGCAATCCACGTATTTTTCCGGATGGCTTTGTCGCTGAAGTGCCTCGCAATGACGAAATTCCCGCCACTTTGGATTGCACCCCTGTTTCTCTGTCGTTGTGTAATCGTTGCGTGATATGACGCATTGATTTTCAACCGGCGGCGTTTCTGGGAAGTGACTTGTTCAGAGATTTCCTGGCGGAGCAGGGGCTTTTTCAAGCACTCTGCTTTTCCTCGATTGCGTTACCGTTCCGCGAACCACGCCAGCACCTGCGCCACGGCTTCCTCGATGCCCAGGGTATCGGTATCCAGCCATCTGGCGTCTGCTTCCTGTCGCAAGGGGGCGACGGCGCGGTTCATGTCGCGGGCATCGCGGGCGCGCAGGTCGGCGAGGAGGACGGCCTTGTCCGCCGTTTCGCCGCGTGCCCGCAACTGCCGGTAGCGCCGTTCGGCGCGGACTTCGGCGCTGGCGGTCAGGAAAACCTTGAGCGGCGCGGCGGGAAAGACCACGCTCGCCATGTCGCGTCCGTCGCCGACGAGACCGGGCGCGCGGTGGAAGGCGCGCTGGCGGAAAAGCAGACTTTCCCGCACAGCGGGGAGCGCCGCCACGCGCGAAGCGCCGGAAGCCATTGCCTCAGAACGGATTTCCGCAGAGACTTCCCTCCCATTCAACCAGATTTCACCCGCCGCGCCGAAACGCGCTTCCAGCCGCGCCGCCAGGGCGGCCACGCCCGCCTCGTCCGCCCAATCCACGCCCGCTTCCTTCGCCGCCAGCGCCGTCAGGCGATAGAGCGCCCCGGAATCGAGATAATGAAAACCCAGCGCCGCCGCGACCCTTGCCGCGACCGTGCCCTTGCCCGACGCGGTGGGACCATCCACGGCAATCACCGGCGCAGGCGTCACCAGCGCCTGCAAACGCTCAAAATAATCGGGAAAGGTTTTTGCCACACAGCCGGGGTCTTCGATGCGCAGCGGCACAGCAAAAGCCGCCAGCGAAAAACACATTGCCATGCGATGGTCATCGTAAGTGGCGATGGCAGCAGGCACGAGCGGATGTTCGGCATCCGGCGGGACAATGACGAGATAATCCGCGCCCTCTTCCACCCGCGCGCCCAGTTTGCCCAGTTCCTTCGCCATCGCGGCAATGCGATCGGTTTCCTTGACGCGCCAACTGGCAATGTTGGCGAGGCGCGTTTCGCCCCGCGCAAAGAGCGCCGCGACTGCCAGCGTCATCGCCGCGTCGGGAATCGCGTTGCAATCCAGTGTCAGACCGCGCAAGCCCGCCGCTGGCGCGTGCGCGGTCATCGCGGTTTCCTCCATCGTCACCACGCCGCCCATTGCCGCAATCGCGTCGGCAAAACGAACATCGCCCTGCAAGGCTGCGCGCCCCACACCTTCCACCCGCAGCGGGTTTTCAGGAAGCGCCGCAATCGCGCCCAGGGCAAGAAAATAGGAGGCGGAGGAAGCATCACCTTCCACATGAAAAACGCCGGGCGTCCGGTAACGCGCCCCGGCGGGCAGGGTGAAGCGCCGCCAGCCTTCCCGTTCCACCGTCACGCCAAAACGCTGCATCAGTTTCAGGGTCATGTCGACATAGGGTCTGGAAATCAGCTCGCCTTCCACTTCCACCGTCACGCGCACGCCCGTCAGCGGCAGCGCCAGGATGAGGCCGGTCAGGAACTGGCTGGAAACATTGCCCCGGATGCGCACGATCCCATTCGCCTCTATCCGCGCGGGCGCAAGACGCAATGGCGGAAAACCGGGATTCGCCGTATAGGTGATCCGCGCGCCCAGTTGCCGCAGGGCATCCACGAGGTCGCCAATGGGACGTTCGCGCATTCTGGGAATTCCGTCCAGCAGGTAATCGCCGCCTGCCAGCGCCAGTGTCGCGGTGAGGGTGCGAAACGCCGTTCCCGCATTGCCAAGAAAAAGTTCGGCCTGCCGTACCGGAAACCGTCCGCCGCAACCTTCCACCCGCCAGACGCCACTGGCATCCGCAGCGCAAGACAGTCCCAGCGCCTGCAAGGCTTCGCGCATCCGCGCCGTGTCGTCGGAAAGGAGAAGGTTATGGATTTCAGTCGTGCCTTCCGCGAGCGCCGCCAACAGCAAAACGCGGTTGGAAATACTCTTGGAGCCAGGCAGGCGCACTGTGCCGCCCGCGCGAACGAGTTGGGGAAAATCAAGAAAATGCATGAACATCAGGCTTTCTGACGCCGGAACGCCAACAGTTTCGAGACCAGTTTCAGCACGACATCGCCGTGCTGGTTCAGGGTTTCGCTGCCCAGACTCACCATGCCGCGATCCGCTTTGCTCCGCGAGGGTGTGAGGGGGTATTCATTCCGCGTGGTGGATGCGCCTAACGCGAAAGCGCAGGGGGACGCCGCGCCAACAGCATGACAAACACGAGCGCCAGCAATAAAACAAACGTCAACACGGACACGAAAACATGCCATCCCCAGCGGTGATAAAAAATGCCGGGCAAGAACGTGCCGAGCGTTCCTCCCGCGTAATAAAACGAAAAATACAATCCGTTGGTAATGCTCTTGCGTTCGCCCGCCAGCTTGTTGATATAACCCGCCGCCAGCGAATGTACCATGAACATGCCGAGGCAAAAGACGAACATGGACAGGAACATGACAACAAATGACCTGACATGGAATACTTGCAAGCCGGCAATGTAGATCATCATGCCGACGATCATCGCCCGCGATTCGCCTCCGAAAAAACGAATGACCCGCGTGGCGTTGAGCGCCACGACGATTCCGATGACATAGCCTGCGTACATGAGTCCCGTTTTGCCTCCACCGGCGGTTGCGTCGATGTTTCCAAGCTCGAACGGCAAGAAATTGAGCAATCCCTGAAAGGCAAAAAATACGCACAGAATGGCACTGCAAATCAGCGCGTTATGCCGGACGCCAAGAATGCGGATGATTTCCCTTCCCGCCGGTTTGCCGAAACCGGATTTGGCGCTGTCGCTGATTTTCGCAAGGGAAAAGGAAAGGACGATCAACCCAGCTCCGGTCAGCATGAAAAACAATCGCCAGCCGAAATACTCCGAAAAAATCCCCGACAGAAAGCGTCCCAGGAATCCCCCCACGATCGTTATTGCGACATAGTTGCCCAGGGCTTTTTGCATGTTGGCGACGGAGGCGGAGGCAGAAATGTAGCTCACCAGGGAAGTCAAGGCCGCCGGGATCAACAACCCCTGCACGGCCCGGATTCCAATCAGAATGGCGTATGAGTCGCCAAGCGAGAAACCGATCTCCAGTATGCCGAGGAGAAAAAGCGACGTTCTCAGCATTCGCTTCATTGGAAAATTTTCCAGAATGTAGCCATAGAGGATAGGCGCGACGCCAAGGGGAAGCATGATGACCGTGGTGAAAATCACGGTCTGGAGATCGCCGAGGGCGAATTGCGCCTTGAACAGCGGTTGAATCGGCTGCGCCGCGTAAAGCGTAAACAAGACCAGAATGGCGCAGGCATAAAGGATGGGGGTCTGTTTTTTCATTCCGAAACTTCCTGTTTCTCTTGTCATTCGGAGCGCGGGAACCGGAGCCTATCACAGACCGCAAACCTGGAGAAACCCTGATTGGCCTTGGGGGCATATGGATGGGACAAGACGATGCCATGTACGAAAAAACACAAGCTTCACCTTGCCCGGAAAACACGCTGTTATTGAGGAGACTGGCGAGCGTCTCAGCCAGGCAACCATGGGAACGGTGCAGGCTTGCATCGCGTTTCCATAAATTCAGGAAGCGGGACACACGACGGTCCGGTTTTCTGGAACGCAGGAGCAACCCCCAGGGGCGCTTGGATTGCCACGCCAGTCTCTCCCACTCGTCATTGCGAGGGGCGCAGCCCCGTGGCAATCCAGCGACCAGGGCGACCTTCTTGGCTTTGCCCTTGTCGAGCAGACGCAGATAGAAGGTTTTGATTACGCTGTTGTGGCGTGCCGCCGACAGGGTGGCCATATAGAGCGCCCGGCGCACCGGGGCGCGTCCGCCCCAGGTGGAACGCCTGCCGCGCATCCTGCCGCTGTCGTGATTGAGCGGCGCGACGCCGACCAGCTTGGCGATCTCCCGGCGATTGAGCTTGCCCAGTTCCGGCAGCGCCGCCAGCAAGACCGCTTGCGTCCCGATGCCCACGCCCTTGATGCCTTCCAGGAGCTTCTGCTTCTCGGCAAAGTGCTGCTTCAGGTGCGGGTCGATGTCCTGGTCGATCGCGCCGATCTGCCGGTTCAGCGTCTTGATGACGGACTCGATGCTGCGTCGCACCGACTTGGGCGCACCCGCCAGACGATGCTGTTCGGCGACTCTGATTTCGATCAGTTGGCTGCGCCGCGTCACCCAGGCCAACAGGGTTTCCTGTTCTTCCGTGGGCAGACGCATGAAGAGACGCTCCCGTTTATCGGTGTGGTAAAGATAGTGCGCCTGCATCGCCAGACAACGGGCGTCGATGGCGTC
>JAISWQ010000033.1 GCA_031271025.1 Zoogloeaceae bacterium
GAAAGATTGAGGAAAGGGGAGGTGCGTAGGCGCTTGGCGGGCAGCCAGCTTGCGCCGGAATCACGGGAACGCAGCAAATTGAGTTGGCTGGTGGCCCATCCTCCCATGGCGGCGCTGACGTAGACCACCCATAACTCCCCTTTCGGTGTGACGAAAGCGACCGGGTTTCCCAGCTTTCGCGTCCATCGTCCGGTATCCGCCGTGGTCTGCCTGGGCGTTGCCAATATGCGTTGCGGCGACCAGCGGTTTTGCTCCGGCTGGTAATCCGCGGCGTAGATTTTGACGTCCGTGCTGCCTTCGCGCTGCCCGCCGAACCATACCGAGAAGAGGCGGCCATCGGGCAGGGCCGCAATGGACGCGGCGTGTACCCGTGCGGGCGCGGCCTGGTTGATGAGCGCGCTGTCCAGGCGCGGCGCGGCCCCGTCGTCGATTGGCGGGCGAGGGGGCGGAACAAAACTGGCTTGTGCGGATGACGCCCCGAACCAGGCTGGCCATGCCGCCCATGAGCTCAGCGCCGCGATGAGCGCGCCTGCCCCCGCATGGCGCATGAGGCGTTTCCCGCTCACGGTGCTTCTTTGTTGCTGTAGAGCATCAGCCGCGCGCTTTCGTGCAGCTCGCGCGCCAGGGCGGACAGGCGAGAAAATTCCGCGGGATTTTGCTCGGCGAGGTTTTCCGTCTCATCGGCATCCACGGCGAACAATCCGGCCTCCGTGCCGTCGGCGTTCATGTGCAGCAAATGCGTTTTCGTGACTACCCCGATCAAGGGAAACGCGCCTTCGCGTAATACTAGCGGCACCGCGCGCTCGCCTTCCGGCGCGGGTATTTGGATGTCGCGTCCCAGGGTCGCGTTACGGTAAGGCAGGCCCAATAGGCCCGCCATCGTCGGCAACAAATCGATGAGACTGACGGCTTCTTCCGTGACCCTGGGAGAAATCAGCGCGGGGGCATGGATCAGTCCGGGAACGTGCAGGCTTTCCAGATTGAGTTCGGTATAGGCGCGTGGCTTGAAGGGAATCTCGGCAATGCGGCCATTATGGTCGCCATAAAAGACGAAGATGGTATTGTCGTAATAACCGCTCTGTTTCGCCATTTCGATGAAGCGCCCGAGGTTGTGGTCGAGCAAGCGAACGGCATTGTATTGCGCGTTGCTGCGAAAACTCGCTTGCCGCAAGGTTTCGTCCGGCAATGTCTTCAGCGCGAAACCGTCGTTGTCGGGCGGAATGGTGAAAGGAGGATGGTTGTCGGCGGTTTGGATGATGGCAAAGAAAGGCCGTTCCTTGGAACGATTGCGCAACAAGGCATCGACTTCACGAAAAAGCGCGAGATCGGAAATCCCCCAGACGTCGATGTTGGGCGATTTCCACTCGCCTTCTTCGTGCAAGATCATTCCCGCGATACTGCTTTTGATTAGCGCGCTCATGTTCGCCCAACCGGCGCTGCCGCCAATCGCATAGAGCTTGTCGTAGTCCTTGAAGGCATTGAGAATCGTGTGTTGCGGCAAGAGGAGGGGGTTGCGGGTGGCGCTTTCCGAGCGCGTCACGTCGGGGATGCCGGTGATGCTCGCCCACACGGTTTTTGCCGTGCCGCTCACCGGCACGTAGAAGTTGCGCAAGAACCAGCTCTGGCGCGCCAGCGCATCCAGGTTGGGCGTCGGGTCAAGAGGATTGCCGTGCATTCCCGTCGCGCTGCCGCCCAGCGATTCGAGCATGATGAATATCACATTGGGCGGTTTTTGCACGGGCAGGCGGTGCGCTTGCACGGGAATTTCCCGCGAGAAAACAGGTAGTTCTTCGTCTGTGGCGGGCGTGGGCAGCGGCGCGTCCAGGTAGGCGGCGATTTCCTTGGCATGCGATCGCACATAGGCGAGGTCGTAGCGGTCGGGAGAAGTGCGCCAGGTATCCCAGAGGAACAACACGGGGTTGAGGCCTAGCGCGCCAATGCGGGTATTGCCGGACAAAAAGGCATCGTTCCAGCGCAGGGGCACCGGATTGGCCGGATTGATGTTGCTCGCTCGTCCCAGGAATCCCAGGAGGCCGCCGATCACGCACAGCGCTGTCAAAAGCGCGACTTGCCAGCGTGGCCGTGCGAGGGGCGGGCGATCGAGCGTGGCTGTCTCCATTCGGACGAACAGGAATGAAAGCGCCGCCGTCCCCGCGAGCAGCGCCGCGACGATCGGCACGACCGGATAGTGTTCCCAAAGGAGCTGGGCGGAAATCCATGCGTCGCCCAAAAAACGCAAAGCGCTGGCATTGAGCCGCAAGCCCAGCCAAGCGTAATATCCAAAATCGACAATGTATATCAGGCCGATCGCGAACAAGGCGCAAAGAAGCCAGGCCCGTAAGCATCTGCGCAGCCAAGGCGTTTTTTGTGCGTTCTTGCGGGGAAGGCTCAACAGCAATGCGGGCGGCAACATCGACAGCAAGGCCAGCCTCAAATCGAAACGCAAACCGACGCCCAGCGTTTCCAGGATATTGGCGGTATCTCCGTCGCGCAGGGAAACTTCGGATAGCCCGAAATAAAATCCCGCGCGCAACGAGGCGAACAGGACAAAAAACATTGCCGTGCCGCCAAGCAGATAGCGCAGACGCGGATAAGACAAGGAAGGCATGATCGGATCTCCAGGAAAGCTGCGGATTCTACCAAACCTGGGTGCAGGGCTCTGGCGCGCCGGGCGGTGCGCTTCCGTTCCGTGCTGCTGCTAGAATCGCGCCTTTCAAACGTTTCAGGAGTTTGGGGTGCGTATCGTCTGTCTCGACCTCGAAGGGGTTCTGGCGCCGGAG
>JAISWQ010000039.1 GCA_031271025.1 Zoogloeaceae bacterium
CCCCCCCCCGGCCCGCCCCCCCCCCCCCAATCGGGGCGGCAGGTTACCACTGGGCTTTCTTGTGTCTTTCCGGAAAAAACATGGAACAAACACGACCCCCGGACAAAAACCACGGGGAAACCGGGGGCAATTATCTGACATTTTTTTGATTTCACATAACGAAAAGTCACAATTTCACCCGGAAACGCCTCTATTTTGTAAAGGATTGGACACGAAACGATACGGCAAAGCCTGAGAACCTGGGGCTTGCATCGCGTTCCAGATTCAGCCCCTCGCAATGACGAAATTTCCACCACTTTGAATTGCCCCCTCGACAGCAAAACTCCGATGGAACCCATGAAAATCTGGTACGCTTTCCCCCTGCGATGTTTCACCCGTCCGACCGGATCGGATCGTGGCGTTCTGGAAAGTCACCGCGATCCACCGTAATCGGGGCGATTCCTGCTTCTTCAAATGGAGTGGACTGCCATGAACATGAACCTGCGGACGATCCTGCTTGCCATTTGCCTGAGCCTCCTGCCGGGCATGGCAACCGCGGAAAACACCCTGGAAAAAATAAGGCGTCTCGGCATCATCATCATCGGCCACCAGCTTGCCGACATGCCGTTTTCCTATCTCGATTCCTCGTTCCAGCCCACCGGCTACACCAAGGAATTGTGCGATCAGGTCGTCGAGACCATCAAGCGGGAACACGGCCTGCCGAACCTGAAGACCGTCTATCAGGCGGTTCTGAAGAAAGACCGCCTCCCCGCCCTGCAAGACGGCAAGATCGATCTGGAATGCGGTTCCACGACCGACAACCTGGAGCGGCGGCAAGCGGCTGATTTTTCCATCACCTTTTTCGTTTCCCACATCCGCATGTTGACCCGCAAGGATTTACGCTTCAAGGATCTGGGCACTCTGGCGAACAAGACCATCGTCGTCACCGAAGGCACCACCTCCGAACAGGCGGTGCGGGAACGGCTGGATACGAAGACCTACAATATCCGGGTCGCGCGGGGCAAGACACATTCCGACTCCTTCCTGATGCTCAAGAGCGGTCGCGCCGCGGCCTACGTCATGGATGACATCCTGCTCGCGGGGCTGATCGCCGATTCGCGGGAACCCGACGCCTACGAAATCGTCGGCCCGGCGCTGAGCACCGAACGCTACGCGATCATGATACGCAAGGGAGACGCGCCGTTGAAGGAGATCGTCAACAAGGCGCTCGCGGACATGATGCAATCCGGCGCGGCGGGGAAGTTGTACGATCGCTGGTTCATGAACCCGATTCCCCCCTCCGGCCTCATCATGAACCTGCCAATGAGCGAAGAACTCTCGCGCATTTTCGCCAGCCCGCGAACGGCAACGGAGCCTCGCCCCGAAAAATGACAAACTGCGGCGCGGTTGCCTACGCGGTTTCCGCGCCCGCGCCAGCCTTCATGACCTTGCCTTCGGCGGCGCGGCGTTTGCGGATTTCCTTGGGGTCGGCAAGGAGGGGACGGTAGATTTCCACCCGGTCGCGGTCGCGCAGAGGGGTGTCGACCTTGACGAGTTTGGCGTAGATGCCGAGCCTGTTTTTGCTCAAGTCGATTTCCGGGAACTTTTGCAGGAGGCCGGAAGCCTCGATGGCCGCCGCAACCGTGCTGCCTTCCGGCAGGCTGACTCTGGCGCGCGTCTGCATTTCCGGCAGGGCGTAGATGATTTCCACGCGGATTTCTTTGGGGGACTGACCGCTCATTGGGATGCTCCATGGATTTGCTCCACCCGCTTGACGAAGGCTTCCACCAGGGTATTGGCAATATGGCTGAAGACGGGGCCTATGAATTTTTCCAATAGCTTGCTGGAAAATTCATAGTACAGGATGAATTCGATTTTGCAGGCGTCTTCCCGCAGGGGACGGAAGCGCCAGCTTCCTTCCAGCTTGCGAAAGGGGCCTTCCACCAGTTTGATCGTCATTTGTTCCGGCGCAACCTTGGTGTTTTCCGTCGTGAAGTGCGCCTTGACCCCGTGATAATTGATGTGCAGGGTGCCCACCGTGGTTTGCGTATCGCGGAATTTGCATTCGGTCTGGCTGCACCAGGGAAGAAACTGTGGATAATCCTCGCAGCGATCGACGAGATCGAACATCTCCTGGGCGGAATGGGGGATCAATACCGATTTTTCGACCTGCGCCATGTCTCTCGAATGCTCCGTTTCTTGCTAGAATCCGTTGATTCTACAGGAATCGCCCGAACGCCATGAGTATCGCCAACAACAAAAAAGCCTTCCACGAGTATTTCATCGAGGAAAAATACGAAGCCGGCCTTGTGCTGGAAGGCTGGGAAGTGAAGGCCATCCGCGCCGGCCGGGCGCAGATCAAGGAAGCCTATGTGCTCATCAAGCGCGGTGAAATCTGGCTTTTGGGAATGCATATCGCGCCTCTGCTCTCCGCTTCCACCCATATCCACCCCGAACCGGCGCGCACGCGCAAACTCCTGTTGCAGGAGAGGGAAATCATGAAGCTCATCGGCAAGGTGGAGCGCGCGGGCTACACGCTGGTGCCGCTGGATCTGCATTACAGCAAGGGACGGATCAAGGCGGAAATCGGTCTTGCCAAGGGCAAAAAACAGCACGACAAGCGCGAGGATGCCAGGGAAAAGGATTGGGCGCGGGAAAAACAGCGTCTGCTGCGGGAAAAAATACGGAGCACGTGATGTTGGCGCTTTCCCTTTCCGGCGAGGCGTTTCTCTATGGTCTGGGCATTGCCGCCTCGGTGGTCTGCGGCGCAACCGGGGTGCTGGAAGCCAGCCGCAAGCACATCGATCTTTTCGGCGCGATCATGGCGGGGATCGCCGCTTCGCTGGGCGGCGGCACGGTACGCGACCTGCTGCTGGATCGCCCTGTCTTCTGGATCTCCGACCAGTTGTACCTCATCGTCACCATTGCGGCGGCGGTGCTGACCTTTTTCATCGCCCGCCATCGCCATATCCCCGGCAGGCTCTTTCTCTTTCCGGACGCGATCGGCCTTGCCCTCTTCACCGTGGTGGGCACGCACATCGGCCTGCTTTTTCATTGTCCCTGGCTCATTGCGAGTCTGATGGGGGTCATCACCGGCGTTTTTGGCGGCCTGCTGCGCGATGTGCTGACCAACGAGATACCGCTGGTCTTTACCAGCGAGCTTTACGCCACCGCCTCATGGCTGGGGGCGCTGGCCCTCATTTTTCTGCAAAATGTCTGCGGTATGGATTTCATCGCGGCGAGTTTCATCGCCATGATTGTCGTTGTCGCGGTTCGTCTTGCCGCCCTCCACTGGCACATCCGCCTGCCCCACCTGACCTCGGACGCCTGAAGCGCCGCGCGAGGATTTGATGAGGCGTCCGCGCGTTGCCTGCGCGGGACGGGCGTTGTTGGGGTAAAGACGGGCAAAGATGGCCTCCTGTTCCGGCGAGAAGACCACCGGGGTTTGCAGCACGATCCAGAGCACGCCCTCGGCGCAGGGCGCTTCCACCTGCGACCCCATGAAGGTGTGATAGCCGCGCGCCTCTGGCAAAAGCTGGTTCAGGTCTATCGTCGCCGTGGGCGGAAGGACAGGATGATGGCGTTCCAGCGGTAGATGGTTCCACAGGGTCTGCACCACCGGATTGGGTGCGCCGCGCTGAAGCAATACCGCGACGATGAGACGTTCGCCATCGGCGGCGCGGTGTTCCAGGAGGGCGCTCATGGCGTAGCTTTTGCCCGCGAGCATTGTTCCAGAAGGGCGATAGAAACGCAGGTGCTCCAGGACATAGGATTTACCCAGCAAGGAGAGATGGTTTTTCGTGCCGCTCCTGACTTCGATGGTTGTGCCGGTATCAAGAATGCTGAAGGAGGCGGTCCGGTAATCGAACAACAGGGGTTCCAGATCGACCTGAATACCGTCGCGCACGTCGATGGGGGCTTGCCGCTGCCCCTGGGCGCAGAGTGTGGCGGATTTGGCACTGTTCGTTTTTCCCGTGTTTGCCGTGT
>JAISWQ010000067.1 GCA_031271025.1 Zoogloeaceae bacterium
CGCGATATATTTCTTGTCCTGCGCCTTGTCGATATACCCCGTCAACGCTGGAATGGCGATAGCGGCGAGTATCGCCAGAATGACGAGAACGACGATGACCTCAACGAGCGTAAAACCCGCGCGTCCGCTTTTTCCGTCCCGCCGACCTCCGCCAGGCACCTCTGCCGTCCGTTTCGCCAACCGGCTGAAGCCGGTGCCTCACCTCTGACGTTCGACAAAAATAAATCCACCCATGAAAACGATCATTACATCGCTTGCAACAACCGCCATATTTATTTCCACCTTTTGCGCCAAGGTACCCTCAGTAAGTATCCCCCGGCAGAGCCGGGGGATACTTACTTCCAGCGTTAGGCAAATGCCCTGCACCGTTCCATGTTTACCGCTTTCCAAGGCTTGAATTTCGTCGCTGTTGCAGCATAATGTTGTTGAACGTTAGTTCCTTGAATGAACAGAACGCGCTTGCTGATCGTGACACAGCATGGCGTTAGCGTGCCCAAACCCATGATCTTCCCTCTTCTTCCTCCCGTTGCTGCCGTCCGGCCTTGGTTTGCTGGCCCCCATTCTCGCGCTCCGAATGGAGGTTTTTGTCTGTGCAAGCGCAAGCATTCGTGCGTTTCTCGCGCCGTCCAGTTTTACCCTGTCGCGGCGCGCCCTGTGTTTCAGGAGGCTTCCTGTGTTGCGAGCAGGGCGGCGCGGGTGGCCGGGGTTTCCAGGCTTACTCGCCCCAACGCGCCGCTGCGATAATCGGTGAGGAGCACGCGGGCGGCTTTTTCAGAATCAAGGCCGCCCCCCTTCACCCGGCAGCCGCGTTTGTCGCCCACCGCTTCCAGCAGGGCGACGCCATCCAGCCCCGCCACGTCCAGGTGGTAGCGCGCCGCGAGGAGGGCGGGATAACGCTCCAGCAACAGGTTGCCGAGAAAGAAGGCGACTTCCACTTCCGGCACGGCATTGACGCCAATGGCGTGGCTTGCCGCGAGCATGAAACCATCCGTTTCGTATTCGATCCTTGGCCACATCAGCCCCGGCGTGTCGGTGAGGGTGACGCCGGGAGCGAGATCCAGAGTCTGCTGCGATTTGGTCACGGCAGGCTCGTCCCCCACGGCGGCCACCCGTTTTTTCAGAAGCGCGTTCATGAGCGTGGATTTGCCGACGTTGGGAATGCCCATGATGATGAGGCGCAAGGGCTTGGTGAGATCGTCGCGGTGCGGCGCAAGGCGGCGGCAAAGACCGATGAGCTTCATCGCCTCGCCCGGTTTTTTGCAGGAAAGGGCGACGGCCTGTGTTTTGTGTTCGGGGTTTGTCCGGTAGAAATCCAGCCAAGCCGCAGTGGCGGCGGGATCGGCCAGGTCGCTCTTGTTCAGCACTCTGAGACAGGGACGCTGGCGAAACTCCCGCAGGGCGCGAATCATGGGATTGCGGCTGGCTTCCGGCAGACGGGCATCCAGCACCTCAATCACGACATCCGTCTGGGCCAATGTCTCGGCGGCTTTTTTTCGCGCCTGGGTCATGTGACCGGGAAACCATTGAATTGCCATCGTTGCGAAATCGTCGAAAGAAAAACGCGGCATGGTAACATCGCCGCACTCGTTTTCGTGGTTTTCCCTTTGTTTTCCCCTCGTGTCATTTTGCTGTTTCGTGACCTTCGTTTTTCATTTTTTTACAGGAGCTTTCCCCATGTCCTTGTCCCGCGCGCTGGCCGCTTTCCTTGTTTCCTTCTTCCTTGCCGCGCTGCCCGCCGTCGCGCAGCAGGAAGCCAAAATCAAACAGGCCGTGGAAAAGAAGCTGGGCTTTCCCGTGACCAGTGTGACAAAAGCCGGTTATCTGGGTCTGTACGAAGTCTTTGCCGGAGGACGCATCCTCTATACCGATGAAAACATGACCGCCTTTCTGGCGGGCAACCTGATCGAAGCCAACACCATGACGAGCGTGACCGATCAGCGCATGGAGGCGCTGACGCGCATCCGCTTCGCCGATTTGCCCCTGAAGCAGGCGATCAAACAGGTGCGCGGAAACGGCAAGCGTCTGCTGGCAACCTTTGAAGATCCCAACTGTGGCTATTGCAAGCGCCTCAACAAGGACATTGCCACGCTCAAGGATGTGACGATCTATACCTTCCTGCTGCCGATTCTGGGCGATGATTCGCTCCAGAAGTCGAAACGCATCTGGTGCGCCAAGGATCAGGTGAAAGTGTGGAACGACTGGATGATTCGCGGGCAGAACCCCGGCGGCGGCGCGAATTGCGACCTGAAGGCGCTGGAAGAGAACGTGGCCTTTGGCCAGCGCCTGGGCATCAACGGCACGCCGACCCTGTTCTTTGCCGATGGCAGCCGCGCGCCCGGCGCTTTGCCGCTGGCGGAGATTGAAAAGAAAATGAACAACCTCACCAGGTAAATCTGTTCATCATCAGGAATGGGGGTACGTCATGCTGGATTGGATTCGGCGGCTCATGGGGGACGGCAAGCCTCAGCCGCCCGCAACGCGCCAGCCTGCCCCCGCCCCTGTTTCGGCTTCCGTACCGGCCAAAAGGGAAGAAGCTGAAACCGGAGCGGAGGAACAACACGACGGCTTTCTCTGTCGCGAACCTATATTGGGGCGGGATCAGAAGATCGTCGCCTATGAATTCAGCCATCCGCAAAACCTGCAATCGCGGTTCAAGGAAAAACGGCTGCGGGTGCGCCAGTTCTATGATGATGTCCTTCTCCAGCATCTGGCCGCGCTGGATTTGCGCGCCTTCTTGCAGGATCGCCTTGCGTTCATCGAGCTTTCCCCGGCTTCGCTTACGCATCCGGATTTTGCGCGTCTGCCCCGGCGGAATCTGGCGCTGACCTTGGCGTTCACCGAAATTGCCGCGCCGCGCTCCGATCCGGCGCTCTCTGCCGCGCGTCCCCTGCTGGAGCGCCTGCGCGCGGAAGGGATGCTGGTAGGGCTGAAATGGCAGGCGGGCTGGAGGACGGAGGCATTGCCGGAGGGTCTGGATTTTGTTCAGGTTTCCCGGCGCGATTTGCAGGATGCCGCCGGGGAGGCGACGATCACGGCGCTGCGTCCGGCGGGGGCGGAAAGACCCGCCCTGCGTCTGGTTGCCGCTGATCTTTGCACGCCTGAGGATTTTCGTCTGGCCTACCGTCAGGGCTTCGATCTCTTTCGTGGCGACTTCATCCGCCTGCGCGCGCCGGGGAAAGTTGCCCATGCTTCGCTCGACCGCCTGCGCATTCTGCAACTCCTGCAACATCTGCGCCACGACGCGGAGACCGCGCGCATTACCCAGGAAATCCGGCAGGACCCGATGCTTTCCTACCGCCTTTTGCGCTACGTCAATTCCCCGGCCTTCGGAATGCGGCAGGAGATCAAGGGGCTGGATCAGGCGCTGGCGCTGCTGGGGCGGGACAATTTTTATCGCTGGCTATCCACGCTCCTGTTCCATGTAACCGATCCCGGCTATTACGAATACGCGCTGATCGAGCAGGCGCTCGCGCGCGCAGCCTTGCTGGAACGGCTGGGCAAGGCTGCGGGCGAACGTGGCGCGGCGCTGGAGGCGCTCTTCCTGACGGGGCTTTTCTCGCTGCTGGACAAGCTGATGGGCGAGCCGCTGGAAAAATTGACGGCGGCGGTACAGCTTCCCACCGCCGTCACCGCCGCGCTTGTGCGTCGGGAAGGCAAGCTGGCGAAAGGGCTGGCGCTGGCAGAAGCCTGCGAGACGCTGGCGGCGGAAAACATCGCCGAATGCGCCCGTGTTCTGGGATTTTCCGCGCGTGAAGTGAATCTTGCCCTTGTGGAAGCCCTCGCCTGGGCGCATGAAATGGCGCAGGCGTCGGTGTAGTGCATACCCGTTTCTTTGGCGGATTCCACGTCGCGGGGGCTTTTCCGCATTTACGGCAGCAACGTCAATTCCTGCGGCAGGGGGACGGGAGCGATCTTGCTCGTGCCGCTGGTGGCGCTGGCGGCGTTGGCGCCGTTGGCGCACAGGCGATGGTAGGCAGTATCCAGACGGGCGATGATGCGGGAAACCAGGAGCCGCTGCATCCGTTCCTGTAATTCCTCGGAAGAAAGCGAGAGGGCAGAGCCGTTGATCTCCAGAAACTGGCTGGGTTCCAGTGTGACGACGGTGGTGGCGCGCGTGCCCTCGCGCAGATAGTCTACTTCACCCACGAGATCACACGCCCCCAGGGTTTCGACGACATGCCCCTCCATGGAGATTTCCACCGAGCCGGAAATCAGTATCCAGAAGTGGTGATTGGTATCTCCTTCCTGGAACAGGACGGCATTGGCCTCCACATCTTTCCACATGGAGGAACGCAGCAATTCCCAGAGTTCGATGTTCTCAAATTCTGTCAGCATTCCCATGCGCCGCAATTGCCCAAAGTGCGGGTCGTCCTTCATCTCGAATTCATTGCCGGAGATGAGCTTGAAGCGGACGGTGGAGAGATCCTTGGCAAATTCCGCGCCATTCTTGTAGCGACTATAGAGATCTTTTTCCAGTGCTTTCTTGATGATGCCATCCAGTTTTTCCGGAACGTTGGGGTTCATCAGGGAGACTTTGGGCACATCCATGTTCAGGATTTTATAAACCAGCGTGGCCTGGTTCTTGGCGCGGAAAGGCAGGCGTCCAGTGAGCGCCTGGAAGAGCACGATGCCCAGTGAATAGAGGTCGGTTTTCTGGTTGAGGGGATAGCCCTTGACCTGTTCGGGCGACATGTAGGCGGGAGATCCCATGCCCATGATGAAGGTAGAGTCCTGATTGTGATCTTTGTTGAGGTTGAGGGCAAGACCGAAATCGGCGATTTTGGGGTTGTCATCCTTGTCGAGCAGGATGTTGGCGGGTTTGATGTCACGGTGGACGATGCCCTGCTGATAGGCGTAGTCGAGCGCGAGACAACATTTGAAGATGATGCCGATAATCCTGTGCAGGGGCAGGAGGCGATCGATACGGCAGTATTCTTCCAGCGAAACGCCTTCCACGTATTCCATGGCGATGTAGGCGCGTTTTTCTTCCACGACCGCGTTATGGACACGCACGATATTGGGATGATCCAGTCGTCGCGC
The DNA here is from genome assembly GCA_031271025.1 of Zoogloeaceae bacterium. GTDB lineage: Bacteria > Pseudomonadota > Gammaproteobacteria > Burkholderiales > Rhodocyclaceae > Azovibrio. The sequence continues at coordinate 5,041 of JAISWQ010000067.1, forward strand.
GACGGTGCCTTCGGTGCGGAAAATCTTGCGCAGACGCCGGGAGACCGCAACATTGTCACGCTCGAAACTGACAACCTTGACTGCGACGGGGATGCCCAAATCTGGATCATCGCAAAGATAGACAAAGGCAGTTGCACCTTTGCCCAGTTCTCGAATGATGCGGTATTTACCGATGGTATCCACGATGGCTGTATTTTTTTGAGGAGATGGTAATCCTATCAAACATCGGGGAAGAGGCATACCGATTTATCACTCGAATAAATCCTTCCGGGACTTGAAAAGTCGTTTTTTGCCCTCATTAACGAAACATTTTATGGAGGTGAACACATGAGTGAACCGATTGAAACCCTGGAATCCGTAAATCCTGAGCCTGCGCAAATCGCTGCCGAGGAGGTCACGACGGTGGAATCCGTCGCGGTCACAGATCCAGAAGCGCGCATCGCGGAACTGGAAGCCAAGGTGGCCGAGCTTTCCGACAACTGGCTGCGCGCTCGCGCGGAAGCCGAAAATACCCGACGCCGGGCGCAGGAAGAGGTTAGCAAGGCACACAAGTTTGGCGTGGAAAAATTTGCGGGCGACCTGCTCGCGATCAAGGACAGTCTGGAAGCGGCGCTGGCGCGCGGCGAACAGAGCGTGGAAGATTTGCGCGGTGGCGTGGAAGTCACCCTGAAGCAGCTTGCCGCGGCCTTCGAGCGCGCCGCCATCCGGGAAGTGGATCCGGCGGGAGAAAAGTTCGATCCCAACTTCCATCAGGCCATCCAGACGGTGGAATCCGAACAGGAACCCAATACCGTGGCACAGGTGTTGCAAAAAGGCTACCTGATCGCGGATCGGGTGCTGCGTCCGGCGCTGGTGATCGTCGCCAGGGCGAAGGCCGCCTCTTGAAATTTTTGCTTCCGTCCCCACTCTTGACACATCGCAAGTACTGATTCCAGCAACAGTAAACCACCTGCGCCGCGCTTTCTGCGGCGCGTTTTTTGAAAGGATTTGAACATGGGCAAAATTATCGGCATTGACCTGGGCACGACCAATAGTTGTGTCGCCGTCATGGAAGGCGGCAGTGCCAAGGTGATTGAAAACTCCGAAGGCGCGCGTACCACGCCTTCCATCATCGGTTACGCGGACGACGACGAAATCCTCTGTGGTGCCCCCGCCAAGCGGCAGGCCGTCACCAATCCGAGGAATACCCTCTATGCGGTCAAGCGCCTGATTGGCCGCCGCTTCGAGGAAAAGGAAGTGCAGAAAGACATCGGTCTCATGCCCTACCGCATCGTCAAGGCCGACAACGGAGACGCCTGGGTGGAAGTGCGCGACAAGAAAATCGCCCCGCCGCAGGTTTCTGCCGAAGTGCTGCGCAAGATGAAGAAGACCGCCGAGGATTATCTGGGCGAGGAAGTCACGGAAGCCGTCATCACCGTGCCGGCCTATTTCAACGATAGTCAACGTCAGGCCACCAAGGATGCCGGTCGTATCGCCGGGCTGGAAGTCAAGCGCATCATCAACGAACCGACAGCGGCGGCGCTGGCGTTCGGAATGGACAAGGAATCGAAGAAAGACCGCAAGATTGCCGTGTATGACCTGGGCGGCGGCACCTTCGATATTTCCATCATCGAAATTGCCGACGTCGATGGCGAAAAGCAGTTTGAAGTGCTGGCCACCAATGGCGACACCTTCCTTGGCGGCGAAGACTTCGACCAGCGCCTGATCGACTACATCATCGAGGAATTCAAGAAGGAATCCGGCGTCGATCTGAAAAAGGACGTGCTGGCTCTGCAACGTCTGAAAGAGGCGGCGGAAAAGGCCAAGATCGAGCTTTCCTCCAGCCAGCAGACCGAAATCAATCTGCCCTACATCACGGCGGATGCTTCCGGCCCCAAGCACCTGACGCAGAAAATCACCCGCGCCAAGTTCGAGGCGCTGGTGGATGATCTCGTGGCGCGCACCATTTCCCCTTGCCAGACCGCGCTGAAAGATGCCGGCAACAAGGTTTCCGACATCGACGACGTGATCCTCGTCGGCGGCATGACCCGTATGCCCAAGGTGCAGGACAAGGTGAAGGAATATTTCGGCAAGGAACCCCGTCGTGACGTAAACCCGGATGAAGCCGTCGCCGTGGGCGCGGCCATTCAGGGCGGCGTGCTGGTGGGTGAAGTGAAGGATGTGCTTTTGCTGGACGTGACGCCCCTGAGTCTCGGGATCGAAACCCTGGGCGGCGTGATGACGAAATTGATCCAGAAGAACACCACCATCCCGACCAAGGCGAGCCAGGTTTTCTCTACCGCCGATGACAACCAGAACGCGGTCACGATCCATGTGCTGCAAGGCGAACGTGACGTGGCTTCCGGCAACAAGAGCCTGGGGCAATTCAATCTGGAAGGCATTCCGCCCGCAGCGCGCGGCACTCCGCAAATCGAGGTGAGTTTCGACATCGACGCCAATGGCATTCTGCATGTTTCCGCGCGCGACAAGGGAACCGGCAAGGAAAACAAGATCACCATCAAGGCCAATTCCGGGCTTTCCGAAGACGAAATCCAGGCGATGGTGAAGGATGCCGAGCTGCACGCCGAGGAAGACCAAAAGGCGCGCGACCTCGCCAATGCCCGCAACGGCGCGGACGCCACCATCCACATGGTGAAGAAGTCGATGACCGAGTTTGCCGACAAACTGGAAGCCAGCGAAAAGGAAAAAATAGAAGCCGCGATCAAGAGACTGGAAGACGCCGCGCGTGGCAACGATCTGGAGGAAATCCAGAAGAAAACGGAAGCACTGGGACAATCCGCGCAAAAACTGGGCGAGCGGATCTATGCCGCGCAGCAGCAGGGCGGCGCAGATGGAGCCGCCGCCGCTGGTGCGGGCGCTCCCGGCGAAACGAAGGCGGACGAAGGCGACGTGCTGGATGCCGAATTCACCGAGGTGGACAAGGACAAGAAGTAAAGCGGTTTTCCCAGGGCAGGTTTTCTCCCGCGTCGGATGAACCCGCAAGGGGCATCCGGCGTTTCCCTATCACAAGGGTAAGGCATCATGTCGAAGAAGAAAGATTTTTACGAAATCCTGGGCGTCAACCGCGACGCTTCCGAGGACGAGATCAAAAAGGCGTACCGCAAGCTCGCCATGAAATATCACCCGGATCGCAATCCGGACGGCAAGGACGCGGAAGAAAAGTTCAAGGAAGCGAAGGAAGCCTACGAGATTCTTTCCGACACGCAGAAGCGGGCGGCCTATGACGAATACGGTCACGCGGGCATTGATCCGCAAGCCGGGTTTGGCGGCGGCGGCGCGGGGTTCGGCAATTTTTCCGACGCTTTTGGCGGCATCTTCGACGAGATTTTCGGCAATCGCGGCGGCGGGCATGGCGGCGGTCACACCCGCGCCTATCGTGGCTCGGATCTGCGCTACAACCTTGAAATCACGCTGGAACAGGCGGCGCAGGGCACGGAAACCAAAATCCGTATTCCAACCATGGAAACCTGCGAGTCCTGCCACGGCTCCGGCGCGAAGGCGGGCACGGAGCCTGTCACCTGCTCAACCTGTGGTGGAACCGGACAAATTCGCCTGCAACAGGGATTTTTCTCGATCCAGCAAACCTGCCACAAGTGCCACGGCACCGGACGTTACGTCAAAGACCCCTGCACGAACTGTCACGGCAGTGGCCGGGTTAAAAAGCACAAGACGCTGGCGGTGAAAATTCCCGCCGGGGTGGATGAAGGGGATCGTATCCGTCTGACCGGTGAGGGGGAACACGGCGTAAACGGTGGCCCGGCGGGCGATCTTTACGTGCAGGTTCACCTGAAGGCACATGCGGTTTTTACCCGCGACCACAACGATCTGCACTGCGAAATGCCCATTTCCTTCACGACTGCGGCGCTGGGGGGAGAAATCGAAATTCCCACGCTGGATGGCGCGGCCAACATCAAAATCCCGCCCGAAACCCAAACCGGACGCGCCTTCCGCCTGCGCGGCAAGGGCATCCGCAGCGTGCGCAGTCATACGCATGGCGACCTGTTCTGCCATGTCGTGGTGGAAACCCCCGTGAGTCTCACCGAGCGGCAAAAGGAATTGCTGGAAGAACTGGAAGAAATCAGCCAGGACAACCACAGCAAACACCTGCCCCGCGCCCAGACCTGGATGGATAAAGTCAAGGCGTTTTTCGGGGGCTGACGGCAGAAAGCAGGGGAAGGCATCGGAAAAATCAGGCGGCGCGCGAGCGCCGCTTTTTTCAGGGCAGAGCAGGGCAACAATGGTGGCTCCCCGCCGAAACATTACCGGATGGTCATCAAACGGTCATGGAACCGCCCTACAGTGCTTCTCGCATGTTCAACAACCAAGGATTTTGCGATGAAATCACAAACGAGGCAGTTCATCCTGGCGGCCAGCGTGGCGGCCATTTTTTCGGCGGGCGCTCAGGCGCAGTCTTCCAATGTGCAGATTTACGGCTCCATCGACATGGGCTTTTCCCATCGGAGCGACAACCTGCGTGACAATGTCGGCAGCCAGAGCCGCATCGACTCCGGTATTTCCTCCGGCAGCCGTCTGGGGTTCAAGGGCACGGAAGACCTGGGCAATGGCCTGAAGGTGTTGTTTACCCTTGAGGCCGGATATAGCGCGGATACCGGCACATCGGGTCAGGGCGGGCGTCTCTTTGGCCGTCAGGTCTTCGCGGGGCTGACCGGCGGTTTCGGCACGGTGCTCGCGGGACGGCTTTACGCGCCGCACTATTCCCTGATGTCCGCCATCGACCCCTTCAAGCGCGGCATGGTGGGGCAGCACAACAACGTGCTGGCGGCGGGCGTGACCGTGAGCGGCAGCCCCGGCAGCATCAATCTCTTCGATCCTGACCGCGTGGATAATGCCGTGGCCTATGTGACGCCCTCCTGGAGCGGCTTCAGCCTCACGGCGGCCTATTCCAACAACGCCATCGGGCAGGAAGCCACCGGGAATACCGGCGACAACCGCGTGTTCGCCCTCATGCCCCGCTACACCAACGGCCCGCTCGACATCGGTTTCAGTTACCATCGCATCAAAAGCGAGGACAGCGACGCGGTCAAGGTCAACAACTGGACGCTGGCCGGAGCCTACGATTTCGGCCCCGTCAAACTGGCGGCGGCCTATGAGCAGAGCCGCTGGAACGACGTTCTGGGCGTAGACGGCGACGACCTGAAACTGAAAGCCTGGCTGCTGGGCGTGACCGTCCCCTTCGGCAAACATGCCTTCCTGGCGTCTTATAACCAATCGAAGCTGGATTGGAGCGACGACAGCGGCAAGGGACGCCAGATCGCTCTGGGCTACACCTACGCGCTTTCCAAGCGCACCAATCTGTTCGCAGCCATTGCCGACACGCACAACGACAAATCGCGCCAGGCCGCGCCGGTGAAAACGGGCGGCTCTGCCGTGGTCGCCGCGGGCGACGGCGCCTATGCCGGCGACAGATACCAGAACGGCTTCCAGTTCGGTGTCCGGCATACGTTCTGAACGTTTTGTCCCCCAATCTTCCCGGTTTTCACGCCGGGAATTCGCCGGCGCGCGCGTCGGCGTTTTTTCGCCGGGAGCGTTACTGGTTGACGCCTGTTCCTGAAAAAATTCAGGGCGATGACGTGTGTCATCGCCCTGAATCGTTCGCGCGCTTCCCTCAGGAAGGAAAGAAGAACATCAAAGCCGTTCGTAAATGGTTGCGATGCCCTGACCGCCGCCGATGCACATGGTCGCCAGACCGTACTTCTTGCCGGTGCGTTGCAGCTCATGGAGCAGCTTGGTGATGATGACGCCGCCGGTGGCGGAAACCGGGTGGCCGATGGCGATAGCGCCGCCATTCGGGTTGGTCTTGGCGGGGTCCAGCCCCAGTCCCTTGGCGACGGTCAGCGATTGCGAGGCAAAGGCTTCGTTCGATTCGATCACGTCGATCTGGTCGAGGGTCAGCCCCGCGCGGGCGAGCGCCAGTTTGGTGGCGGGGATGGGGCCTTCGCCCATGACATCGTTGGGCACGCCGGCAATGGCGTAGGAAACCAGACGCGCGATGGGCTTGAAGCCTCCGGCGGCGGCTTTGGCGGCGTCGGCCAGCACGAGGAAGGCTGCGGCGTCGTTGAGGCTGGAAGCATTCCCCGCCGTCACCGTGCCGCCTTCCTTCTTGAAGGCCGGTTTCATCTTGCCGAGCGTTTCCAGCGTGGTATCGCCCTTGATTTGCTCGTCGGTATCGAAAATCACGTCGCCCTTGCGGCTCTTCAGGGTGATGGGCACGATCTGGCTCTTGAAATGACCGGCAGCCTGGGCAGCGGCGGCGCGTTTTTGCGATTCCAGCGCAAAGGCGTCCTGCTCCTCACGGGTGATGCCCCATTTCACAGCCAGATTTTCAGCGGTCACGCCCATGTGGCCGACACCGAAGGGGTCGGTAATCACGGAGACCATCGCGTCCAGCGCCCTGGCATCGCCCATGCGCGCGCCGAAACGCAACGCGGGCAGCAGGTAGGCCGCGCGGGTCATGGATTCCACCCCGCCTGCCAGCGCGTATTCGGCATCCCCCAGGATGATGGCCTGCGCGGAGGAAATCACCGCCTGCATGGCGGAACCGCACAGGCGGTTCACCGCAAAGGCGACGGAATCCATGGAAAGGCCGCCGTTGATGGTCGCCACGCGGGCGACGTAGGGATAGCGGGTTTCCGTCGGCATGATGTTGCCGACAGCGGCAAAACTGATCTGCTTGGGGTCAACCTTCGCGCGCGCGATGCTTTCCCGGATGACCTGAGCGCCCAGATCAATGGGTTCCAGATCTTTCAGAGACCCATTGTAAGCGCCCACGGCGGAACGCGCCGCACTCAAAACCACGATTTCTTTCGTCATAACTACACTCCTTTCGCTACACAAAATCAGCCTGTCAACCTGACAAGCCCCAAAACCAGCAACAGCAACAACCACAGGGCAATGGCACGCCAGACGAGGCCGATTGCGCTCTGCATGAATTCCAGATCGGCCACTTCGCCGGTGACGGACGCCTCATCGTCCTCCTCGTCTTCAAAAACGGCAAAGCCCAGACGCACGCCCAGAGCGCCCGCGCCACTGGCGAGCACGATGCCCTGCGCGCGGTCACGCCAGCGCGGCGCGAGGGTACGCCAGCAATAGAGCGCGTCCTCGAAATTTCCCACCACGGCAAAGACCGCCGCCGTCACCCGCGCGGGCAGCCATTCCATGATGGCAAACCACTGCCGGGCAACGTGGAAGAGGATGGAATCTTCCGGACGCCGCCGCTCGAACAGAAGTTCTGCGCACAGATGCGAAACCCGGTAAAGCACAGCGCCCGCCGGCCCCAGCAGCACGAACCAGAGCAGGACGGCGAATACATGCCGGTGCGCCGCCACCAGCGCGGTTTCGATGGCGATCCGGGCAATGTCCGGCGTACCGTGGCGCGACAGGGATTCGCCGCGCCATTCGGCCAGCAGAGCCAGCGCCCGCGCCGGGTCTTCCATGCGCAGCGCGGTCTGGATGTCCGTATAAAAATGACTGAACTGGCGAAACCCCATGACGCCATAGAGCACCACCACGGCCAACAGAAACGCCGGAAACGCTCCGGCTTCCGCCGCGCCCCAGTACAGCGCGAGCACGGCAAGAAAGGGCAGACCCACCGCAATCGCCACCACCAGCACGCCATGCCGGGAATCCCCCGCGTTACCGTTGCGTTCCAGAAAGTCAAGCCAAGCCGCGAACGGACGCTTGATCCAGCGCGTGTAATCCAGCGGCTGCAACTGCTCCAGCACAAAAACGATGGCGAGGGCAAGAAAACTCATCCTTTTGAGGCGCCCGGAGAGGACGCCAGCAGGCGAAAAGCAACATGATACCGCCAGAAGGCGGCCTCTTCCAGTTTTTTGCGTTCGCGGGGTGCAATTAAAAGCGGAAGAAACAAGAGCGAAACTTCGTTACAGGCAAGGGACACAACCCCACGCCAATCCCTTGTATGTTTCTTCTGCCAGCCAAAGCAGATAAGTTACAGCTGTTTTGTCAGTCCCGCCCGGACAGATCGTTACACCCTTGGGCTGTGTTGCTGTGTTTTTGGCACAAGCCCGCGAGAGAGCCAGGAGCGTCCGGGCGGTTTTTCACCTCAACCCGAACGGTTGCCTGGCCGTATTTTGCAAGGAAGGGAAGTGAAAATGAGTACGACTGCCGTGGAAAGGTTTGCCGGGATCGACGTTGCCAAGGCGACACTGGATTTGTCTATCGTTGCATGTGAAGTATGACGAAGAGGGCGTTGCCCGGATCGTGGAATATCTGCGTGAGGCCGCCCCGACGCTTACCGTCCTGGATTGCCACGGGGCTGCGCCCCTCGCATGGGAGAGACTGGCGCGGCACTTCGGCCCGCGCAATAGCGAGGTGGCGGGAAACCGCGAGCGGGTTGCGCGCCGTTCCCCGTCCCGGCCGCGCCGTCAGACGTGCAACATGCCGGCGCCCAACAAGTGTGCGGGAATTTCTTCCAGCGCCGACACGGGGGAACCAGCCGGCGCGGCCTCCTCCAGGACGCGCATCAGCCGGTCGCGCAAGACCTGACCCAGGCGGGAAAATTCGTCGGTCAAAGTCTCCAGGACGCCGATCTCCAGATGTTCCGAAGAAAACTGTCCGCCCAGGTAAATGACCAGCGCATCGGCTTCGCCAAACAAGGCATACGCCGGCGGCAAGGCGCCCGCCGCGTTCGCCTCGGCCACTTGCCAGAGCAGGCGCAGTTGCGCCGCCTCTCCCGCCCCTTGCACGGAAATGAGGGGCATGTACAACACGAAGAAAACGGCATCCTGTTCCTCCGGCTCGGCATACAGGTGGATGGCGTTTTCCCGATCCAGGAGAAGCACGCTGTGCCCGTCGCCGTCGAGCGGCGGAAACAGACCGGATCGCTCCGCCTGCGTGGTCAACAGATTCTGTAACTGTGTATGAGCATTCATCGTGAATAGGCTCCTGGTTCGAAGATTGAAAAAATCGCTTTCCCCTGTGGGTCACGC
>JAISWQ010000075.1 GCA_031271025.1 Zoogloeaceae bacterium
GCCTCCACCTCGACAAACGTGTCCGCCCCGCACAGCACCGCTACCGCCGCCACCACCAGGACATCCACCAGATCATGCTCCACCTTCTTCGTTTGCCGCGGATCCCTCACCAACGCAAATACATCCTTCAGCGTGAGCTTCCTTTCCACCTTCATGGCTTAGCCCCAAAAAGACAGAAAACTACACAAATCCCTCCCCTGTGAACAGCCCATCCGTATCTCTTTGATTGTTAACCACTTTTCCTTACCGTCGACGACAATGGCATCCATGCGATCGCCCTGTACAGACGACGCGGCTGGCAATTACCCTGCCGAAACTCATATCACAATGCCCCGGTCGGTTTTTCTCGGTTTCCCGCATCTCCCATGTCTGTCGGCGCTGTCAACTTTTCCACCTCGGCTGGCCGGTCAAACGCACGCGCTCTCGCCCACGGCCTGAGTGGGGGCATGATTTTACCGTACCCCCCTCCCCCCTGCTGCCGACGCGCTTGGCTGGACGCGAAGCATCCGTTTTTCTTTTCAATGCCTACTCTCGGTTTCGGAGAGTGGGCTTTTTTGTGATCCATTCGTCGCACCCTTCGCCATCGACAGTGGAACGGCATTCATCGGCAGCCGCCGAGACCGCGATACTGGCCCCGTCCTCGTCCATCTCACCTATTCCCTGAGCATCCGGTTGGGAAAAATCGAGAGCGGACGTTTCAACAGGGAAAGACGCCAACGATCCCATGAGGCCGGTTGGAGGATGGCCCGCGATTTGTGATTCGGAAAACTCATGATGACCATGAAACTCATGATGACCATGGAACAAGTCATTACCCACGCCTTCGAGGCACTGGAAGCCCGCCGCAAAGCGGGTTTTGCGGTAGCCTGGCAGGCATACCGCGACCGGGTCGAGGAATTCTATCGGGACACCCTGAGCGAGGCGGCCCTGACCCGAGGCGGCCTGTCGTCTTCGGCGGTATGCGAGGCCGCGGAAGTGGCGTATCGCCCCGCCGCGGTCTTCCCGGACGTGTTGCGCCTGGGCGAGATGAAGGGTGAACATCTACCCATCCTGCCGTTATTTTACGTTTCGGGTGCGCACAAGGCGCTGGCCCTGGTGGATTTTTCGCCGGACGAGGCCGAACGAATCTTGCAGAACCTGTGTTTTCGGTTGCTGGCCGCCCTGCCCGCACACAACCTCAAACTGCATCTGGTCGACCCCGTCGGCCTGGGGGCGGCCTTTGCGCCGCTGAGAAATCTGGCCCCGGAAATCATCGGCAAGAAAATCCTGACCGAAGCCGGAGAAATCAAACGCCTGCTGGATACCGTCAAGGAACAGGCAACGCAGTTGGTGCAAAACCGCTTGGGTAGCCGATACACGCGTCTGCGCAATTACAATGCGGACATGGCGGCGCATCTGGCGGAGCCGTATCAGATCGTCTGCATCCACAATTATCCCAAGGGTTTTAGTCGCGAGGCGGCAGAGCAACTGGAAAGTCTGATCGTCACTGGCGAAAAAAGCGGCGTGACGGTCGTGTTCAGTATCGATGACGATGCCTGGGAGCAAGCGGACAAAACCTGCCACCCTCAGGATCGATACCCAAGTCTTCCCCCGGCAAGACGAAATCATCGAGGCGGTCAACCAAGCCATTGCGCGCCATTCGAGCAAAACCCTGTCGCTGGAAGAGAGCGTGTTCAAGCGTGTGCCCTATGACGAAAGCAGCGCCAAGGGACTTTCCATTCCGCTGGGGGTGAAGGGAAAAGACGATCTCTGCCGCTTCGAGGTCGGTGGGGCGCACACTGGGCATCACGCGCTGGTGGGCGGCATTACCGGTTCCCCGGGAAAAGCATCCTGCTGCACAACCTCATCCTCAATGGCGCCTGGAGGTATGCGCCGCAAGAACTGGAGTTTTATCTGCTGGACTACAAGGAAGGCACCGAGTTTGCGTTCTACAAGGATTTGCCGCAGGTGCGCGTCCTGTCGATGGAAAGCAGCCGGGCTTTTGGCCTGTGCGTACTGGAATCCCTGGTTCAGGAAATGGACCGCCGCGGCGCCCTGTTCAAGAAAGCGGGAGTCAGTGATCTGGCGCACTGGCGCGAGCATACCGGGGAGACTCTGGCCAGGATCGTGGTCATCATCGATGAATTCCAGGTCTTGCTCGTCGGCCAGGATCGTTTCAGTCGCGAGGCGGCGGAGCGTCTGGACGACATCACCCGACGCGGGCGTTCGTTCGGCCTCCACCTCGTGTTGTCTACCCAGACGTTGAAGAACACCAACATCAACGACAGTACCCTCAGCAATATCGCGATTCGTATCGGTCTGCAAATGGACGAAAGCGATTGCGCCAAGTTTTTCCACCGCGACAACTTGGCGGCCTCCTCGCTGAAAAAGGTAGGCGAAGCCTACTACAACACCGGGCAGGGGCGTTCCGAAGATAACGTCCGCTTTCAGGTGGCGTTTCTGGATCGGAACAAGGAAATCCCGGGGCGCGTCGAACAATTGCGCCGACGGGGACAGGCGCTGGATAACCGTCACATTTCAAAACCAAAAAACAGGACGTGGAAGCGCGGCTCAACCAACTGTTTCGATTTGTCGAAGCGCGTCAGGCGAACACTGAGGACCGCGAACTGCCTTATGTGCTGATGGCGCTCAATGCGCAGGCCGGCGCCGTCCTTGGCAAGGCGGTCCCCGCCTCGCCAGTGACGCAAACCCTGACCCGGATCGTGCAACAGGGGCCGGAGGTCGGCATCCATTGCGTTCTGCATTACGCCAGCCGATCCGGATTCGAGCAGAGCCTGGGCAAGAACCTGTTGCCGGAATTCGAGAACCGGATATGGTTGCGCGGCGGCGACAGCCACGCGCTGCAAGACCCGCACTCTCCGCTCCAGCCGATCAAGGCCGAAGGCGCGGCGTACATCGCCACGCCCCAGGCGCGTTACGAAACCGATCCTGTGCGCCTTTACGATCCGGAAGGGATTTTTGCCGCCTTGCAGGGAGATTGGGCATGAACGTCGCGAGTTTTACCGATGCTGCTTACGAACAGGCGCTGTCCGCGCTGGCGGCTTTTACGCGCGAGCCGGAAAAGATGAAAGCGGCGGAAGGCCAGTCGGAAACCGCCGCCATTGAGTTGAAAAATGTCTTGCAGACCAATATGGAAGTGCTGGCCGCTTTCCCGGAATACGGTGCGGCGTGGGCCGGAACTCTGGAAGGCTGTTCGGATTATTCCGGCGCGGCGCTGGAGAAGCTGATCGGCAGGTTGGAAGAAGAAACGTCCGAATTGAGCGGCATCAAG
>JAISWQ010000136.1 GCA_031271025.1 Zoogloeaceae bacterium
GACTGGCCTTCGGCATAGGCCAGCAATATCCGGGCTCGCTCGACGTCACGCCGCGCTGCCGTCCTGGAGCCCGCCAGTTCCTTGAGCATCGAACGCTGCTCTTCGTTGAGCAACAACGCCGCTCGACCCGTCCGCCTTGCCATGTCTCCCTCCGATTACTCGTGGAGACTGTATCCTACCATATCGTATCTTATACGTAAATGATTTAATGGAACGATATACTAGAGCGAAACAGCGCGAGAGGAGTGCGCAGACGCTTGTGCTGGCGCGGACGAAAAGCCATTATTCGGAGCGCAAAAACTGGAGGTTGCCACAAACAGCAAACCGAAGCCAAGCTGACAAGCAGCGTTGGTCATGTATCTGTGAATTCAAGAAGCTCATCACCATGTGCATCAAATTCCCCAGTGCTCTTCCAGGCAAGATGACGATAGAAGCCATACGACCTGACCTGAGTGTCTGGGGAGCAGCCAAGGAACAGACGGGTATATCCATTGCTTCGCAAATCATGCGCTACGAGATGTAGTAGACGCTTGCCAATGCCTTGGCCTTCGTACTCAGGGTGAAGTGCGAGAACTACAACTTCCCCAGTCTTCGACGAACCGAAGCAGTAGCCCACAAGCTCGTCTGATGCCCGAGCTACCCAACCAGGTAGCGTTTCAGACTCGATGTCTGCCGCCCAGGACTGAACTGTAATTCCGTACTCGCGTAGACGTTCCTCTGTGATGGCGTTCTCGCGTGTCATGCCTCGGAGACGAACGCACTCACGAGCGTCATCAGGGAGGGCGCGGCGGATATCGAGCTTCATAGCGGCGATGTGATGAACAGCCGCGCCCGATGCAAAGAGCGGTGGTTGGTGTTGGCAGAGCGGCGATAAGAAGTAGCAAACATGGTTGATTACATGGCCTAACGCTGGAGTTCAGCCGTCACGCTCGTCCGTCATGTCATCTCATCATTGACGAAGCGAATTCTCGCCATTAAAATTATAGATTCTTCGGGGTCGTCAGGGTCGTTAGCTCAGCTGGTAGAGCAGCGGACTTTTAATCCGTTGGTCGCAGGTTCGAATCCTGCACGGCCTACCAACTTCCCCAGTAACGGCGCGACTTTCAGGGTTTCGCCGTCATATATTCTATGACATCATACTGAAACGTTTATGCAACTCCGATCCTACCGGGTTGGTTTGACGGCATCGCCTCGCCGACGATAAACCGTTCTGGTGATTTCCTGCTCTGTGTGAGCAAGTAGACGGCTGGCATACCTCGCTCTGCATCTTCGCCTCGATCGGCAGCAATCCGAAGATCCGCGAGAAATAGCGCCATCAACACATCCAGAATCAGCGCCGATCAATCGATCTGGAATACCTCGCCATCTTCGATCCGGACTGCGGTGAGCTTGCCCCCCCAAACGTAGCCTGAATCGAGCGCAATCAAACCTTCCCCACGGTAAAACCCGAGCGCCGACCAATGCCCGCACACGATGGTGTGGCTGCGACTCATGCGCTGCGGCCAAGCGAACCAGGGCATGGTGCCAGATGGCGCGCTCTCCGGTGGCCCCTTGGCGTGCATCGCCATGCGGCCGTCTTCCGTGCAAAAGCGCATTCGGGTAAATGCGTTGATGATCACCCGCAGGCGTGGCCAGCCTTCGAGCCCGTCGTCCCAGCGGTCGGGACGATCGCCAAGCAGATTCAGGAGCAGCTTGTCGGAATTCTTGCCCGTGAGCACGGCGCGTACTTCATCGGCCAGCGCCTGCGCCTGGGGAACCGTCCATTGCGGCAGCAAACCGGCATGCACCAAGACATGTTTTTTTTCGACGTGAAAAAGCGGCAAGGAAACGAGCCAGCGCAACAATTCGCTGCGGTCCGGAGCTTCGAGCACCTGGATCAAGGTATCGTCGCTGGCGCGGCGCTTGACTCCGGCGGCCATCATCAACAGATAAAGATCATGGTTGCCAAGCACCGCCGTCGCGGCATCGCCCAGGCCACGCACGAAGCGCAGAACTGCCAGCGACTTCGGCCCACGGTTGACCAAGTCGCCCACCAGCCACAGACGATCGGCCGCGGGATCGAAGGCGCAGCGATCGAGCAGGCGGCGCAAGGCGTCGTAACAGCCCTGAAGATCGCCTATCGCGTACGTTGCCATGAGTCGGGGCCGCGCGGCCTGCCGGCAATCGATATTTCCGTTTTAGACATCTTTTCCTTGTTCGTTTCTCATTCATCCCGGGCGTCGATTATAGCCGATGTGGCCACCATACATCATCACGCCGTTTCGTCATGGACGTGACACATGACGGCGTTACCCTGCGCTCTGGACCGAGAAAATGGAAAAGGAAAAACATGCCCAAAATATCGCAAATTACACAGCCCCAGTTATTGGCAAAAACCATGAAAAAGTTGTTGTCATTCATGTTGCTCACTCTGGCCATCATTTTGCTGCTCTTTCTGCTCAAGGAAACCTGGATACTCATCACTATTCTACTGAAAATCCACCCGGGCCACGATGGCTACGAAATGATCGAAGCCATCATCATCTGGTTTCTATACTTTGAATTCATCGCTCTCATCGCAAAATACTTTGAATCGAAATTCCATTTTCCATTGCGCTATTTCATATATATAGGCATTACCGCCATTATTCGCCTGATCATCGTCGACCATGATAAACACATGGCAACTCTGATCTATGCCTTGGCAATCCTCGTATTGCTGGGGGCGCTCTATATCGCCAATACCAGCCTGCTCAAGCGGCTATGACGCAAGGGAGAAGACGATGGCGTTGGTTCCGGGGAAATCGACCATGGCGACCAGTTCGGTTTCCAGGGCATATCTGGTTCATCCGACGCAAAGCGCCACGGATTTCTACTGTTCCTCGTCGAATATCACGACCGGCTCGATTTCCAGGTCGACACCGAAACGCTCCCGCACCGTGCCGCGGACACGCGCCGCCAACTCCAACACGTCCGCGCCAGTAGCGCCGCCATGGTTGACCAACACCAGCGCCTGGCTGGAGTGGCAACCGACGGAGCCGAGACGACGCCCCTTCCAGCCGCATCGCTCGATCAGCCAGCCAGCGGCAAGCTTGACGCGGCCGTCGGGCTGCGGGTAGTGCGGCAGCTCCGGATGCACGGCCAGCAGCGCCGCAGCGCGCGCCGTATCGACGAGCGGATTCTTGAAGAAGCTGCCGACACTGCCCAGTTCGGCAGGGTCGGGCAGTTTGCGGCGGCGAATGGCGGCCACGGTATCAAAGACTTGCAGTGGCGTCGGTACGACAATGCCACGCGCCGCCAGTTCACATCCGAGTTCACCGTAATCGAGACGCGGTTGCCAACGGCGCGGCAGACGGAAGCGCACCGCGACGACCAACCAGCGTCCAGGGGCATGTTTGAACACGCTTTCCCGGTAGCCGAAGCGGCAAGCGGCGGCATCGAACTGCCGCACCTCGCCGCTGCCGAGGTCGAGCGCGGTGAGCGAATCGAAGCGTTCCGCCATCTCCAGCCCGTAAGCACCGATGTTCTGGATCGGCGCCGCGCCGACCGTGCCCGGGATCAGAGCCAGATTTTCCAGCCCCGGCCAACCCTCGACGAGCGTCCAGCGCACGAAGTCATGCCAGCTCTCGCCCGCTCCCGCTTCGACGACGACCATGTCACCGTCCTCGCCCAACTTGCGGCGACCACCGATCTCCACCTTGAGGACAACGGCGAGCGGCCCGCCACCCAGCACCAGATTGCTGCCGCCGCCCAATATCAACGGCAACGGATCGTCATCGTGGCGGGCGGCGGCGAAAGCGCGGGCATCGTCTACCGTGCGCAGCCGCAGCAGCGTCCGGGCGCACGCTGGCAAACGAAAGGTGTTGAGCGCCGTCAAGTCGGCATCGTATTGGAAAAGATCGTGCATTCAGGCATCTCCACCGCGCGGCTGGATGGGGAAACAGCGATCGTAGCCAAGATGGAACAAGACCGCGTATGCCACGTAGGCCAGCGCCAACCCGATGTCCGCCAGTAATGCCGTGCCCCAATCCATGCCCGTCCAGACCATCACCACGGGCAAGGTCAACACCACCAATCCGCCCTCGAAGATGAGCGCATGCACGCCGCGCAGCCACAGCGGCCGGCGGTCGGCGCGGCGGCCAGTCAGTCTGGCTTCGAAATGGTCGAACCCGATGTTGAAAACCGCGTTCCACAGTGTCGCGATCAACGCCAGCACGGCAAGCAGTCCTACCGAGTCGATCAGGGTCACGCCGCTTGCCCAAGCGAAAAGCGGGCCGACCAGCAGCAAACCACCAAACTCGAACAGCAACACCTGACGCATACGGTCACGGAACGAACGCAGCGCGGGCAACGGAGCAGGCATGGTGTTCATATCGTTGGAGTTCGGTGTTTGAGCCGATTGGCGACATCATCGATTCGTTGTTTCAGCTGGGCAATCTGCTCGTTGAACTGTGGGGAAAGAACATGCGCTCCAGCTCTGACCAAACCCAAACCAATCGATCCGCCCAAAGATGCGAGCAAGACAAACAGAACTATGGCGACGACTCGAGCCACACCTCGTTCCATGACGAAATAAGATCCATCGGCGGGCAGTAGAAGCGACTCGCCCCCGAGAAATGCGGTCAAATCCGAGATGAACTTGTTTGATGCAATATCCGCATACGCAGCGTACGCTTCCATCAGGATAAAAGCCAACACGACTAGTCCGGCCCCCATGAGCACCCACGCAAGCCGGAGCATGAGTGGAGCATGTCTTTTCTGAACATCGTGCACTTGGATCCATTGTGACCTCTAACGTTGGAGTTCAGGGGCGAAATGTTAGGCGGTGGCCTACGGACTGTATCGCTTTATTCGACCTTGGAGTACTTATGGGCAGTGTGCCAAAGTGAATTGCCATACACCATGTGGGTTGTGAAATAGATCGTCGATATTGTGGCGTGAATCCGGTGATAATGCCAGTCTGTAATGAGGTGAATCAGGGGTAAGGCCAAATGTATGCCCTGTGGCAAGGCGAGGATTTTCAGCAATCTGATACACGTTGAAGCGGTTCATGAGGTCTGCGGCCTCCCGAATGTCGATGGATCGAGGCAAGCTACACTCTGGAAGCTCGAAATGGTGCATGCCACATGAGTAGTAGCGATCAGAATCCCCAACGAGCACGACAGTACTGCAATAGGCGTCGAAAACGCTGCCCGAGAGCAGGGAAAACCAGCGATCCCATTCATGGGCGACACCAGCGGACTCGACTTTTACCGCAAGTCCTCCCGCACGCCGCAAAACCTGGGTGAACTTCATGAGTCGCTCTCGCTGCTCCAGCCATCCCATTGGAAAGTGAAGATAGGCAACGCCCTGGTGCTCCTGAATGGCGTCGAGAGTCGATTCGTCCAAGCGTCCCTGGCCTGCGATGCGAAATGCTTCCATCATCTCTACATACGGTTCGCAAAAGTCGAGTGAAACATGGTCTTTGTCTTTAGTGTGGGCCAAAATACCCATGGCAAACATAAACTCGCCTGCTGGCTCCTGTGTGATGACGGCTCTCAGAAATTCACCGCGATCAGCCCACGGACCGGGGATGCAAATGATGGCTTCTTGGCCCATGACAATGCTCGATAGTTTGGCCTAGCGTTGGGGTTCAGGGGCGCGCTGCTTGCAGCGGGCTCCTCTGGAACGAGATGTTAGGCGATGACCTGTGATGGTGTAAAGAGATTTGAGTCCGCGAGGTGCAAACCGAAGCGAAACAGCATGGGAAAAGAGCACAGGCGCAATGAACAGTGGCGGCGTGGATGCTCTGGAGCGGAAGGTTGGAAGTCATGGCATGTGCTGCGACAAACGGTGTTCAACGTAAGTCAGCCAGCGATCTGCAGGGCCAGGAATCTCCTCGAATTGTTTGATGTCAGGACGTATGCCGAGAAAGATAAGATAGGTTTTCCCAACCTGGAAAGCAGGAGGCACAAGAGTGCAATGGCCCGTGATGCCCAAGCGACCGTCTCGATGTTCCCAGAATCTTGGGTCAGTGTGCGCAGCAAAATCGGTCATTCAGTCACCAGCGGTGGGGAAACGGCATACAACAGGCAGCGGCTCAAGTGGGGTACCTTTCAATACGCGCACTACCCGAAACTGGCACGATGCGCGTTTGGCCTTTGCGTCAGCCATAGTTTCGGCGAGAAGAATTGAAGTGGCTTCGTCTACCAAAGACGCATGTTCTCGAAACAATTCCGATGGCGGAACAGAACATGAGAATGCAGCGGGACTGAATCCGAGGAGCAAGGCGGGCGCAAGCAGCTTCAGGGTAATTCGCCCAGTGCAAAGTACGAAAGAGTGAAAAGTGGCGAACATGGGTGACTGAGTCATGGCCTAACGTTGGAGTTCAGGGGTGCGCTGCTTGCAGCGCGCCCCTCTGGAACGAAATGTTAGACGATGACCTAGCTGGATCGGATTATTTGGCATGAATTTGTATTACGCAGATGTTGAGAGCCAATATATTATTAACCCGGCAATCAAATAAAAAATATGGTATATTGTGTGTATGGAAAAAGTAGATGCCCGCAAGCTTCCTCGTGAAGCGCAAGATGAAATGCGTCGTCAGGCGATGCGGATG
>JAISWQ010000062.1 GCA_031271025.1 Zoogloeaceae bacterium
GGCTATCCCGACCGCGCCGCCGAACGCGCCCTGCTGGCAGCGGGCGACCCACGGCAAAAACTGGCGACCCTGCCGCCGCTTCTGCCACTCACGGATTTCATCCAGCATCAGGAAGCGGCAGCGGCGATTTTCGTCGCACCCGCTCTTCTCGATTACGTGCAGGATTTACTGGAAGCCTCGCGCCGCGCGCCGCAGTTTCATCATGGTCTTTCTCCCCGCTGTGGCCTGGGATTGCTTGCGGCTGCGCGCGCCTGGGCCTATCTGGATGGCCGCAAGGCCGTGCTTCCCGACGATGTGCAGGTTGTGCTGCCCGGCATTGCTGCACACCGGCTGCGCTCACGGGAAACCAATGTTCATGCCCGCCTGGAAGATATCGAAGCACTGTTGCGCAGCGTGCCGATTCCCTGAAGCGCCATGCCTATGTCCCCTCCTCTTTCGGTTGCCCCTGAAGCGGATAATGCCATCGACGCCTGGACAGGCGAAGCACTGGAGGCGTCCGCCGCACCGCGCGCGCAACAGCGGCCACGCCTGGCACGCCGCCTTGTTCAGGAACGCGGTTGGGTGCGTCTTTCGCCCCGCCGTATTTACGTCTTCGCTTCCGCCACCGGCGCGTTTTACGCACTGACCGTCATTGCCATGTTTCTCGCCGCCATCAATTACGATCTGGCGCTGGGACACGCGCTTGCCTTTCTGCTCACGGCGCTGGGGCTGATCTGCCTGCTGCACACCTGGAGCGTTCTGGCAGGACTGGAAATCTCCGCGCTGGAGGCTCAGCCCGTTCATGCGGGAGAAACCGCGCGTTTTCGCCTTCTGGTCAGGAATCCAGACACCCGCCCGCGTCCGGCGCTGGAATGGCAGACAGCAGGCACGACCGTACCGCGTTTTCTCCATCTCGCGCCAAAGGAAACCGCAGTGTTTCCGTTCGCCTTCTCCGCGCACGCGCGCGGTTGGCTGGAACTTCCCCCACTGAAAATCTCCAGCCGTTATCCGCTGGGCATTGTCCTTGCCTGGAACTGGTTCTGGCTGGAAAGCCGTTGTCTCGTCTATCCGCGCCCTGTTTTCCAACCCTTGCCCGAACCGGAGGAATCCGGTGGCGAGGGTTCCGGTTCCGGCAGGAACGGAGACGATGATTTTGCCGGTCTGCGCGAACGCCAGCCCGCCGATTCGCCGCGCCATGTCGCCTGGAAAATGGCCGCGCGCGACCCGACGGGGCTGCGGCCATTGCTCGTCAAGGAATTCGGCGGCGGCGCAATCCGCCGTCTGCGTCTCGACTGGAACGCGACCGAAGGCGAACTGGAACAACGCCTTTCCATCCTCGCGGGCTGGGTGCTCACAGCGGAAGCAGAAGGCACGGAATACAGCCTCGTTCTGCCCCGCCTCAGCCTTCCCTCTGGACGCGGAACGGCGCACCGGCATGAATGCCTGAAAGCACTGGCGCTCTTTTCCACCCCTGCACAGGACGCGACATGACGCGCGCCGCCATTGCTTATGCGCAAAACCTGCGCCATGCGAGCCTGCCCTGGCTCATGTTCTCGGCACTCGTCACCATCGCGCCACATACCCTCTACCAGCCGCTCTGGATTGGCCTTGCCGCGGCGCTGGTGCTTGCCGCCATTTTCTGGCAATGGCGGCGCGGCTACCGGCTGACGCCATTCTGGCTCAAGACGACGCTGGCGCTGGGCGGATTTTTCGGCATCCTGCTGCACTACCGCACCCTGCTGGACTACGAGGCGGGCATTGCCCTGCTCGCGCTTGCGCTCACCCTCAAGCTGCTGGAACTCAAAAGCCGCCGCGACGCGGTTATTGTCGTCACGCTCGCCTATTTCTTGCTGCTCACCCATTTTTTCTATTCGCAGAGCATTCCCGCCGCGCTCTGGCTTCTATTCGGCATTCTCGCGGTCACTGCCTCCCTGATTTGTCTCTACGACGCTCCCAGCCAGCGCGCTCCTGCCCTTTGGATACTTGCCGCCCGTCTCATTGTGCAAAGCCTGCCGCTCATGGCGCTTTTTTATCTCTTCCTGCCAAGGATAGAAGGCCCGCTCTGGGGAATGCAGCAGGTGGAACTGATTTCCCGCACCGGACTTTCCGACACCATGGAGCCGGGTTCCCTCTCCAGGCTTGTGCTGAGTGATGAAATTGCCTTTCGCGTGCGCTTCCAGGATTCTGTGCCGCGCCCCTCCCAGCTTTACTGGCGCGGCCCGGTCATGAATTTTTACGATGGCCGCACCTGGCGAGCCGGTTATTCCTCCAACCTTCCCCCGCAACTGGAAACCTACGGCACGCCGGTACGCTACGCGCTCACGCTGGAAGCGCACAACCAGCACTGGGCGCTGGCGCTGGAGATGACCCCGCGTCCGCCGGAAGGCGAGGCCATGCGCCTGAACAGCATCGGCACGCTCACCACCCGGCAGCCGATGATAAGCCGCAAACGCTTTGAATTCACCTCCTGGCCGAATTACCGGCTGGAACCCGACGCTGACCTCATGACGCGGCACGC
Organism: Zoogloeaceae bacterium; assembly: GCA_031271025.1. GTDB lineage: Bacteria > Pseudomonadota > Gammaproteobacteria > Burkholderiales > Rhodocyclaceae > Azovibrio. The sequence goes on from JAISWQ010000062.1 coordinate 2,498, forward strand.
CAACCTGCAATTGCCGCCGCATCTCAATCTCAGGACGCGAACGCTCGCGGCGGAATGGCAGGCGACGGGCGAGACGCCACGGCAACTGGCGGCTCGCGCCGTTGCCTATTTTCGCCAGAACGGTTTTAGTTACACGCTGGAGCCGCCAATACTCGGCGAGCACGCCATCGATGATTTTCTCTTTTCCTCCAAACGCGGGTTTTGCGAGCATTACGCTTCCGCTTTCGTCTGGATGATGCGTGCGGTAGGGATTCCGGCGCGTATCGTCGGTGGCTATCAGGGCGGTGAATTCAACGGCGATTATTTCGTGATACGCCAATCCGACGCCCACGCCTGGGCGGAAATCTGGGTGGAAAACGAAGGCTGGCTGCGTGTTGATCCCACCGCCAGCGTGCCGCCGGAAATGATCGATGCCAGCGTGCGTGAACGCCTTGTTTCCGGGCGCGCGGAAAACTGGCTGATCGCCCTGCGTAACCGCTGGGAAGCCATCGGCAATGTCTGGAACCAGTGGGTGCTGGGCTACAGCCCGCAGCAACAAGCTGACCTTCTGGGGGCGCTGGGCCTTGAGAAAACCGGCTGGCAAAGCGCCCTTTTCATCCTCACCGGCAGCACCGTGGCTTGCCTTGCCACGCTTGCGCTCTGGCTGTTGCGCCCACGCCGGGAACCCGACCCTGCCCGCCGCATCTGGCTTGCCGCCTGCCGCCATCTGGAAAAACAGGGCATCGCCTGCCCTCAGTGGGAATCGCCGCTGGCGCTGGCGCGACGGCTGGAAAGCGAAGCGCCCGGATTCGCCCCTGCCCTCAGCCATCTGGCGCAACTGGTCAGCGCCGCCCGCTATGCGTCCGCGCAAAAATCCGAATGGTATCGTACCGCCAATATCCTCTTGCGCGTCATCATCCAGACCTCCCGGTGAGCCGTGGCGCAATAACGATCATGGCAAGAGTCGGCGCCTCCGTGAGACCGCCGTCAGTGGCTCGCCGATCTCTTGGAAGGATCCATGCGCTGTTCTGGATGGCTTCGTCGCTGAAGCGCCTCGCAATGACGAGGTAACGGCGGACTCGCGTCTACACGTCTCCTCGCCCCAAAAAGGCGAAGGAAAAGCTTCGCTTGGAACAAAAACCGCCGCTTTCAATCTGGTGCGCGCGCACCTACAATGACTGCCCGGTATCCCGCCCACGGGCAGGCACAGATCGAGGAGATGGCAATGACCGACACGCCAATGACAAACACTATCACAACAACCGCGCCCGAATCCGGCGACGCGGAAATGTTCGACAGCGAGCGCGAACGGCGTTGGCGGCTGGCTGTCGGGGCGGAGGAGGCGGCCCTGGGGGAAACCGACCGCGGGCTTTCCGCCGCGCTCACCGCGCTCTACGGCGACGGGGAGGCGGAAAAGAAGAAGGGCCGCGGCGGTCTCGGACGTTCCTCGCCGCGCGCCATCGCCCACTGGATCGGCGACATCCGCTCCTTCTTCCCGCAGCAGGTCGTGCAGATCGTGCAAAAGGACGCCTTCGAGCGTCTCGGCCTGA
>JAISWQ010000145.1 GCA_031271025.1 Zoogloeaceae bacterium
GCATCCGAACAGGTCACGAGGCAGGAATCCACCCGGCTTTCCAGCAGAAAGTCGAGATAGGCATCGCGGCTGTTCGCGCCATCCATGCCGCCGCCGGGATGGCGGGACGTCTGATAACGGGCATAGAGCGCGTAATGCGCCGCATCGAAGCGCAACGGAGAAACCAGAACCTGTAGATCGGCATGGCGGCGCAGGGCACGCCGCTGGCTGCGATCCGGCGCAAGGCGCGCAACGGGCAACCGCACCGGAACACAAGCGGCACAGGCGTCACAGTGCGGACGATAGATATGCGCTCCGCTGCGGCGAAAACCCAGCCGCGCCAAATCCCCATAGACCGCCGCATCCACATTCGTTTCCGCAGCCACTGCCTGTGAACGCGCCTGTCGTTCCGGCAGATAAGGACAAGGGAAAGAGGTCGTGGCGAAAAACCGCAGACGCGCCAGACGCGCCTCGGCATCCTGTGCGGCAAGGCGCGGCGTCATGTCGCCGCGCGCCAGTCGATTTTCGGCGCCCGCCAGCAACCGGGCGACGGCGCGTCAGGCGCATCCACCAAAGCCTTCAGGCGTTGCAGAAAAACGTCGCGCGGGATTTCGCGCGCGCCCAATGAGGCCAGATGATCGGTATGAACCTGGCAATCCACCAGACCATAACCCTCGGCCAGCAAATGCCGCACCAGATGCGCGAACGCGATTTTGGAAGCGTCGCGCTTGCGCGCGAACATGGATTCACCGTAGAACATGCGGCCAATCGCCACTCCATACAGCCCGCCCGCCAGCGCCCCCTCCATCCAGACTTCCACGGAATGGGCGAAGCCCGCCGCATGGAGCGCGCCATAACCCGCGGCAATCTCCGCGCCTATCCAGGTGCCGTCCTGTCCACGCCGGGGTGTCTCCGCGCAGGCGGCGATCACCCTGGCGAACGCCGTATCGAAGCGGACTTCGTAATGTCCCTGACGCAGGGTTTTCAGCAGGGAACGCGAAGGCCGGAATGCTTCCGGGAACAGCGTCATGCGCGGATCAGGCGACCACCAAAGGATAGGCTCATCCTCGGAAAACCACGGAAAAATCCCTTGCCGGTAGGCACTCAGCAAACGCGGGAGAGAAAGATCGCCACCCGCCGCCAATAATCCATTGGGTTCGGAAAGCGCCGTATCAGGAGAGGGAAAGGGCGAGGCAGCCTCCAGCCAGGGAATCATGCGGTTGGCCACCTGCCGGGCACGAACGGAATCAGTCCGCCAGAATTCGGCGCGCGCCGTTGTAACGCTGCACCCAATAGCGGTTCTGCATACTTTCCAGCCGCACCGTACCGCCTGCGCTGGGCGAGTGCAGAAAATAATGATCGCCCAGATAAATACCCACATGTGAGAACGCACGGCGCATGGTGTTGAAAAACACAAGATCACCGGGCTTCAAGTCGGCAGGGGCCACTTTTTGCCCCTGTTTTGCCTGCTCGCGCGCTGTGCGCGGCAACATCAGGCCGACCGCTTCGTTATACACGGTCTGGACAAAGCCGCTGCAATCCAGCCCGCTCGCATTGGCGCCCGCGCCGCCGGAACGATAGCCGATCCCGACTTTTTCCAGCCCTTTCAGCAGGACTTCCTGCGCCAGGTTGCTATAACGCTCCAGCAGGCTGACACTGGATTTTGTCGTCACAGCCGCAGTGGCATCCGCCGAGGGCGCTGCCTGTGCCGCCATGCCAACGACAAGACAGACGCCCGCCAGTAGACGAAAAACCAGAGGTTGAACAGAAAAAGCCATAAATCTTCTGGACATCGGGACTTCATGCCATGCCACTTTTCGCCCGAATGTCGCATCCCAAAAACGATGAAAGACGCGCGCGAGTGTCGCATATTTGCGGCGTTTCTCCAAATATGGCAGCAGCAGGGCAAGCGCATGAATGCCATTGTTGTATCCACCCTAGAATAATCGTTAATGATCAATGGCTTATAATGTCGAGGGGGGAGTTGTTCTGGCGCAGGAGGTTATGCCATGCGTGTTGACCTTCAACGCTCGCGGCGGCGTCCGCCAATCAGGGAGAATTGCGCCCAGAACAGCGGGTTCCCAAGCGGCCTTTTTTCGCCCCGTTCCATGGACCATTGCACCATCTCTTCAACAATGCCCGCGATGCTTTCGGGGTCAACCTGTCCGGCTGCCCAGGCGCGCAAGTCTTCAGCCCCGAGCGTGCGCAGGTGGTTCATGGCCTCCGTCAAGGCACGGTGCGGCTCCATTTTTTCCTGGGACAGGTTCTCATAGAACTTGTCATAGAACACCGCCGAGGCCAGCATGTTCGATGCCCACAACGGCCCCGCCACATAAGGCGCGCCGCGCGCGCGCAGCAACGGCCCGATGCCTACCGGCGCCAGCAACGGCTCGCTGGCCGTTTCGTCGCCGGTCAGCATGGCATAGCAGCTCGACAGGCTGATCGGGCTGCGGCAAGGCGAGCGGACGAGCAGCCAGGCGGGCAGCTCACGTTGTTGCCCCTCCGGCCCGTTCAGGCGGATGAAACTTGCCTGCGGGTCATAGGGCTGGAACTCGCCATGCGCCACCCAATGCACGGGCTGACCGCGCGTCAGCATCGCCAGTGCATTGTTCAAGGTCAGATCTTCGCTGTGGATCACGGCGCATTTCAGATGCCCCGCGACCTTGTTGGCCTCGTTGCGCGACAGCGCCGCGAAAGCGTCCGTCTCATGCCCACAACCGACCAGAACGCGCGCGGCATTGCAGGTATCCTCCCCGCCGTCTTCTCCTTCCGCGGACATCTTCCAGGCGCTGACACAGGCATCGAGCAGCAAGGCGCCCGGCGCGCGCAAGGCATCCGGCCAGTTTGTTTTCTCCTTGGCGACAAGCGTCCCCGCGAGCCAGGGCAGGCGTGCCAGACCGGCGGGCAGCAGCAGAACCCAATGGCGCGTCTCCGGCGGACTGCCCTGCTCCAGAGCGGAGAGCAGTCTGGCCGCCGCTCCGTCCGGGGCGATGAACGCGCGCCAGGCTCGGTCATGGATATCGTGGGAGGACTGAGCGTAGAACGCCTGCCAGAGTGCGAGCAGATCCTGCCAGACAGGCCACGCCAGCGCCTCGGGCAGCGGTTGCAGTCTCAGCTTTCCCGCCGGATCGAGCCAGAGGAGATACGCCGCGCCGTCATCCCCGAAAAACATCTGCGCCAGCGCCTCGTCTTCCGCCAGTTGGGCGGCGCAATCGGCGGGCGACGGAAATTTCGGCACGCCCAGACGGCGATATTCTTTGGCCAAGGCCACGAAGGGCGGAAAAATCCGCCGTGGCCCATCGTCTGGCTGTGGCGTGTCGTCCGGTTTGGGCATCAACAGGCGGTGGGCGCGAGCCAGTTCATCGTCCAGGCTGGCCCGCAAATGTTGCCCGGCGCTATCGTCGAGACCGGGCAGGTCGTCATGACCTTCCCCGGCCAGCACCAGACGGGTGATTTCGAGCAGTTCCCACAACCGCTCCAGGTCGGGCACGCCCCCGGCAGAAGGGGTGAGCGCCTGGCCGATCTGCGCCCGCGCCATGCCGTGCAGCGTTCTGCGCAATTGCGGCGGCGCTTGCAGGCTGGGCAACGCAAGCAGCAGGCGGTCTTCGAGACGGCGCAAGGCGTTGCGGAGACGCTTGGCACCGGCTTCAGTCCCCGCCTCCGCGCTCGCCGCCCTGAAATCAGGCTCGATCATTGCCCACAATGCCTGCTCGATGACTTCGGCCAGCGCCTGACGCGGATCACCGCCGAGCACGGCATGCAGGGCGCGCCGGATCAGTTCTTCCAATGCCGCGTCTTCCAGCCGCTCGGCGACGGGCTGGGCGCGATACACCGGCAGGGGCGCGGCGGGTATCCTTTCGACCACTTCGGTGGCCGGAACAGGCGCGGTTACGGCGGGCAGGTCTTTCGCCTCCAGCCATGGTTTCAGACAACGCGCCAGCACGCTCAGGGGCGTTGCCTCATACCAGGCGGCGGGATCGATTCGCAAGCATTCGGCTTGTGCCGACCAGTTGACCCAGGCTTGCGTCAAGGCCTCGCGCACCGGCTGCTCGTTGTCCTCGTGCCAGTTGCGCATCGCATCGTCCCAACCCGCGACCAGCTCGATAAATGGTCTGGCGCGGCGCGCGCCCAGCGCCGCGCCGCCGAGCTCATCGAGCCAGTCTTGGTGGTGCTTGACCTGCAATGCCGGTATTTGTCTGGTGGCGCTTGTGCTTGTCTCCGTGAAGCAGAGTTCGCACAGTCTCAGGCGTTCGTTGAAAAAATCCGGCGCCGCGACCCAAGGCAGCTTGTCCTCCGCCCAGATCGGCGCGTCAGCCGCGGGCGGCGGCGACTGGGCGTAATACGCGCCGGTCAGCAGCATGTCGCCGAGGGTCTGCGGACCGTCGGGAATCCCGCCCAGGCACGTCAGTTCCTGAGCCAGCTCAGAAGCCAGTTTGTGGCACAACGCGCGCGCCGCCTCGGAGCCGGGGGCGCGCGACAAGGCCGTGCGGCAGGCGTCTACCGCCTTCTGCCGCCGCCGCTCGAACCAGCGCCAGAACCGCCAACCCGGGGCGGGCCAGTCGCGCAGCGCCTGCTCGGCCTCTTTCAGCTTCCGCGTGTCATCCTCGACCTCTCCCAGGCGGGTCGTCAGTTTGTCCAACTGCGGCACAAGCACAGCGTGGCAGGTCTGCCACAGATGGCGGGCGGGACAACCCGCGTCGAGATGGAAAACGACGCCCAGGGTGAGCAGGGCAGGCTGGACGATGCTCGTGGGCATCAGACCCTGGCAGACGATCCAGCGTTGCGCGCAGGGGAAGATCGCGGCGGAGGCGTGGGCGAGTGCTTGATCGAGAATGCGCAGGAAACGGCTTATCGGCTTCACTGGAAAGTTGTTTGCAGTATCCTTGTGCAGAAAACTCAGAAAGGAGAGCGCATCCGAAGGCATTCGCGTTTTGCTAAAAAGACCTGCCGCCACCTTCGGCATTTCTTCTAAGGGCGGATAAACGTCAACGCCGCCCGCCAGTGCCAGGAATATCGCCTCGGTACCATCCGCGATCGCCTTGTCCGTTTCTTCAAGTTTCTCCCAGCACACGCCCCGATTGCGGAATATCACCAGCAGTGTATTGCGTCCGTCGGGGGTGAGGTCTTGCAGACCGAGGCCGCTGCTTTTGAAACATTCCAGCGCCTCGGTATAGTTCGCAATATCCTTGTCCGTTTCTTCAAGTTCCCCCCAGCGCACGCCCCGATTGCAGAATATCGCCAGCAGTGTATTGCGTCCGTCGGGGGTGAGGTCTTGCAGACCGAGGCCGCTGCTTTTGAAGTATTCCAGCGCCTCGGTATTGTTCGCGATCGCCTTGTCCGTTTCTTCAAGTTTCCACCAGCACACGCCCCGATTGTGGAATATCGCCAGCAGTGTATTGCGTCCGTCGGGGGTGAGGTCTTGCAGACCGAGGCCGCTGCTTTTGAAACGT
>JAISWQ010000183.1 GCA_031271025.1 Zoogloeaceae bacterium
AAATGGCTGCTGGACAAGGCAGGGAGAGAAACCGAGCGCGCCGTGGTGATTGACACGGCAACGGGGAAGGAGCTTTCCCGTGTCATCAGCAAAGAGCGCGACATTATCCCGCTCCCGAACGAAATTTCCGATCTGTTGGATGACCGGCAATCCTCGCTTTCCCTGCTGCACAGCCACCCGGATTCCCTGTCGCTGTCGCCACAGGATTTATCTCTGCTTGCCCGCCCCGGCGCGGCGAAAATCGTGGCTTACGGATATGATAAATCATGGTTTGCAGCGGAAAAGGGCGCGAACATGGCGAAGCTGATGAAGGTCATGGAGGCCGCCGTGGAAGAATCCGATCATCAACTCGACATATTGAATCGGCGCGGCTTGCATATATACGATATGGAAGCACATCTGTTCAATCTGGCACTGGATCGTGCCGGAATTGTTCGTTATAAATATGCACTTGATTCCCGCCGTGGCAGACTATACACTCAGGAAAACAAGGTTTTGGACGATGCCGTCGCCGCGATTGCGTGGGCAATGGAAAGGGCAAGGTAATGAAATATCTGCTGGAAACGCCTCCTTATTCGGCCCCTGTCAGCCGCTGGCAGGAATGGCTCGCCAAACTGCGCGCCCTGCCGCCCGAACCGGAGGTGCTGGAAGAGATCGCGCGTGCCGAAAAGGTCATCCCGCGCCGCATCGCGCTCGACCGCGAGCTGGAAGAGCAGGCGAAAGCGCAAGCGACAAAATGACCAGCATCATCTCCCTCACCTTCGACGACAAGACGGTACTGGCCGCCCTCAACCAGCTTGCCCGAAACTTCACCCCGGACGGAATGCGTCCGGCCATGATGGAGATCGGCGAGGAACTCACCGAATCCACCCGCAAACGCTTCGCCACCAGCACCGACCCCGAAGGCACCCCCTGGAAACCGCTGGCGCAGGGTTCCGTCCTCCTCCGCTACCAGCAGATGATGAACGAAGCGGGAAAAGGCTATCGGAAGAAAGACGGCAGCCTCAACAAGCGCGGCTTGGCATTGGGGGAACGTGCCCAACGCGCTTCGGGCAGACCCCTGATCGCCACCGGCGAACTGTCCCGTGGCATCCGCTACCAGGTCACCGATGGTGGCGCCGGCGTGGAAATCGGCACCAATCGAAGGTATGCGGAAGTCCACCAATTCGGCGCGACCATCCGCCCCAAAACAAAAAAGGCGCTCGCCGTTCCCATCGGGGATGGCACCATGCGCCTGGTCAAAAAAGTGACGATCCCCGCCCGTCCATTTCTGGGTCTTTCCGGGAAGGACAAAACCACGGTGCTCGACATCCTCCGCCATTTCATCGCTGAATCCCTCCCGCGCTAATCTGTTGCCTTTTTGCAACATCCGGTCCCGCCACGTCCCACCAAGTCCCGCCACGTCCCACCATTTATCTCAAAAAACCCATCCATTTATCTCAGCCGTGAACACCTGCGCGCCTTCCCACGCCCTCGTCACAAGTGAGGCGCGTAAGGTGTTTGCGTTAATCTTTTGATTTGCCATCGCCCTGGGCGCGACGGGCGGCACAGACCGGACAGGCGGGATCGGGAGAAAAGGAAGTTGTGCGGATTCTGCCGGAAAGCAGATCGAGACGCAGCAGGCGCGCGTGCAGGGAATCGCCCATTCCCGCCAGAAGTTTCAGGGCTTCCGCCGCCTGAAGGCTGCCAACCACGCCGGTGAGCGGCGCAAAGACCCCCAGCGCGGCGCAACGGGCTTCCGCATCCGCGTCCGCGCCTTCGGGGAAGAGACAGTGATAACAGGGCGAGGCCGCGCGGCGAAAATCGAAGACGGAAACCAGTCCCTCAAAGCGCGCCGCCGCGCCGGAAACCAGCGGCTTGCCACAAAGCTGCGCGGCGGCGTTCAGTGCGTCGCGGGTGGCGAAATTGTCGCTGCAATCCAGAATTACATCTGCTGCGGCCACCTGCGCGCACAGCGCCGCGCCCTCCAATCGTTCGCGCAGGAGCGTCATCTGAACTTCCGGGTTCACCTCTGTCAGTGCCGCTGCCGCGGAATCGACCTTCGCCCAGCCCAAACGCGCTTCCGTATGCAAAATCTGGCGTTGCAGATTGCTGACCTCCACCTTGTCGACATCCGCCAGCGTCAACCTGCCGACGCCCGCCGAGGCAAGATAGAGCGCCGCCGGACATCCCAGTCCCCCTAGTCCGACCACCAGCACATGGCTGGCCATGATCCGCGCCTGTCCTTCCATACCGAAGTCGGCAAGCAGGAGATGACGGCTGTATCTCTGAAGTTGGGCGTCGTTCACTGGAGGAACCCTGAACACAAGGCGCAAAATTGTACGCAGATTAACAGGCTTGCAAAAGCATAATAATGTGCTCGGGCGCAATCCAAAGTATCGGTTGAGGGGATAGTTCGTCCCCCATGTTTGTCATTGCGAGAGGCGAGAGACCCGTGGCAATCCATGCGTCTTTGGGATGGCTTCGTCGCTGAAGCGCCTCGCAATGACGAAATTCCCGCCACTTTGGATTGCCCCCGTCTTTATGGACAACAGCACCAGAATAGGCTGAGGATGGTCTGAAGAAGTCCTGTTTCCCTGCTGCGGCGTGATATAACCCATTGATTTTTAATAGATGATATTTCTGAAAAGTGACTTAAAACGCCTGGCTTGTCGCTTTTCTACTCCTCCACGGAAAGATCGCTTACCACCACTGACAGTGCGTTAGTGGAAATCAGTACCTCCCACAGGGAAAACAGGAGGGAAACCGCCAGCGCCAGAAGGCTCACGCCAAAGAGCACCTTGCCTGCCGTAGCCTTCTCGACAAAGAGTGAAAACATGGAAAGCGCGCAGAGCAGAAAGCTCAATACGCCGAAACTTTGCATGTACTGTATGAGACGAATACGCAGATCCAGGCCGGGGATCTGCAACGTGACCAGATGTGACTCGG
>JAISWQ010000188.1 GCA_031271025.1 Zoogloeaceae bacterium
GCGAGTATTACGCGCTGGAAGGGTTGTCCGATCTGGTCGAGACGTTGAAGAAAATCCGCGCCCACTTGAGTCCGCGCCTGGAGATCGAGGGATTGCTCCGCACCATGTACAACCCGCAGAGCACCTTGACGCAGCAGGTGTCCGGCGAACTGGAACGCCATTTCGGGAAAAAGCTCTACGCGACGATCATCCCGCGCAATGTGCGGCTGGCGGAAGCGCCTTCCTACGGCAAGCCGGTGCTGGCCTTCGACAAGAATTCCAAGGGCGCGCTGGCCTATCTGGAACTGGCCAGGGAAATGCTGGTTCGTTTGCAAAATGAGGTCGCATCATGAAGAAAAGAGGATTGGGGCGCGGTCTGGACGCCCTGCTTTCCGGCGGCGATACAAAGCGCCCGGATGAACAGCGGCAACTGCCGACCGACCGTCTGCGTCCCGGCAAATATCAGCCGCGCAGCCGCATGGACGAGGCGTCGCTGCTGGAACTCGCGGCTTCCATCGAGGCGCAGGGCATCGTGCAGCCGATACTGGTGCGTCCCATCGACGCGACGCCGGGCGCGGAACGTTACGAAATCGTCGCGGGCGAACGCCGCTGGCGGGCGGCGCAAAAGGCGGGACTCGCCGAAGTGCCGGTGCTGGTGCGGACGATTGCCGACGAACAGGCAATGGCAATCGCCCTGATTGAGAACATCCAGCGCGAAAACCTGAATCCGCTGGAAGAAGCCCAGGGCTTGCAGCGTCTGGTCGACGAATTCCACATGACACACCAGGAAGCCGCCGACGCCGTGGGACGTTCGCGCCCGGCGGCCTCCAATCTGTTGCGTCTTTTGCAACTCTGCGCGCCGGTGCGGGAGATGCTGCTGGACAACAAGCTGGACATGGGTCACGCCCGCGCCCTCCTGCCGCTGCCCGCCGCCGGACAGACACAACTGGCGCAACACATCGCGCAAAAACGCCTCTCCGTGCGCGAGGCGGAACGTCTGGCGCACCGCTACCTGAACCCGCCCAAACAGAACGAACGACAACCAGACCGCGATCTGCTGCGTCTGGAAGAATCACTTTCCGACACCCTGGGCACCCCCGTCACCATCCGCGCCGACAAAAAAGGCGCAGGCCGAATCAACATCACATTCGCCAACCTCGACCAACTGGAAGACCTGCTGGAACGCTTCCGAGAAGCATAGGCGCTGGCGCGCGGCGGGCTCCTTCGGTTGAAATCATGGGGACTGAAACAAACCCTCTTCCGGCGCTTGCCTTTCTCTCTCCCGCCCGACGGGAGAGAGTGCCATATTCCCCGGCGCAACGCGCCGCAAACTCCCTCTGATCCCTGATTCCTGATTCCTGATCCCTGATTCAGGGCTCGAACTCCGCGTCACTTTCCGTTGCGGGCGCTTGCCATTGTGTTGCGGGGAGAAAGAGGTAGATGGACAGCAGGGTGCCGACGGGGAACGCCAGGATGAGGGCGGAAAACAGGAATTCCGAAATCCTGCGCGCCCGTTCGCTCCTTCTGGCGCAGGCGGGCGCCAGCGCCGCGTGGATCAGGCCAAGCACGAAAAAAACCGCCAGCACGATTATTACCTGAATGTTGATATCTGCACTCTGAATGCTGGCCTCTTCACTCTGAATGCTGTCCAAAATGCCCAGAATAGACAGGATCAAATAGGTCAGCGCCACCCCGACATGGCATTTCGCCAAAAGCCGGGGATTGTTGGCAAGGGTTTCAGCGGTTGGGGTTGCTTGCATGGCGCGTTTTCCTCTGAAGAAGCAAAGGCGGCATGGTACTACAGGGAGCAAAAAGTCAGGTAGCGTCTGCGGAAGTGAAGCGCAGGACGTGCGCGTCCCGGAAGGCGGCAACCCGCCCAACCATGTGACCATCACCACCGGCAGCAACATCAAACTCCCCCGTTTCGCAGGGGCGGTATTGTCGATAACACAACATGCCGCTTGGCGCATTCGCGACAAATTGTCTGTGTCTTTCGGGAGGGGCAAAAACGTGAATGCCGCGCTGGAGCGCGGTTGTGGGGCATGGCGGTTGCGCTGGCACAGGAATTGCCAATGTCGTGTCGTTCGCCCTGGAGAACGGTCGTTCAGATTCAGATCGTTCGACAGGGTTCATGCTCAACGCTCAACGGAGGCATTCGCATGTACGCACCCAGGATAGTCACAGGTCTTGCCGCGCTCATCCTTGCCATCGGCGCGGCTTTCGCGGTTGATGGCGACGACGGGTTCAGTCCCGAAGTGTTTACGGTCGAGCGCAAAATCCGCCCCGGCCCCAACCTGTTCGTTCTCGATCAAGGCTGGTCGGGCGCAAGCCAGTTGAACGTGCTGGATGGCATCAATCTGGACAGAAAAGGAAACATGAGCATGGGACTCAACGCCCAGTTCGTTCTTTCCGCCGACCAAAAAACCGCCTACACGGTGTCCATCTATTCCAGACGCATCAGCTACGGGCCTGTCGAGGCGGTCTTGCAGGTCTTCGATGTCGAGACGCTCACGCCGGCGAAGGAAATCATCCTGCTCGACAAGACGGCGCAAGTCGCCTCGATCAAAAACCACCTCGCCTTGAGCGCGGACGAAAAATTCGCGTACGTGCAAAACGCCACACCCGCCACCTCCATCACGGTCGTCGATCTGGAAAAAGGCGAACTCACTGCGGAAATCCCCACGCCGGGCTGTTGGGGACTGTACCCTTCCGCGCGGGAGCGGAAAATTTCCGTCCTGTGCGGCGACGGCAGCATGGCGAGTTATGCCATCGACGATTCTGGGCAGCCGGGAGCCGTCGCCCGGAGTGAAAAGATATTCGACGCCGACACCTCACCCCTGTTCGTCCACGCCGAGCGCGCGGGCGACGACTGGTTGTTCAGTTCGTTTTTCGGCGAGCTTTTCCGAATTTCCGACGCGGACGCCGCGCCCAGGCTCGTCGACAGGTTCAGCTATACCGCGGGAATCAAGGGAAAGTGGACGCCGGGCGGATTCGCGCTGATGGCCTACAACCCGGCAAACGATCTGCTCTACATCACCATGCACCCGAACGGCAGGGACGGCAGCCACAAGGATGGCGCGAAGGAAATCTGGGCGCTGTCCCTTGGGAAAAAAACCGTGATCTCGCGCAGCAAGGCGCGGCACATCGTCTCCATTGCGGTGACGCCGGGCAAGAACCCCGTGCTTTATGGCCTCAACGACGAGGACAGCAGCGTGACGCGCTTCACGAGCAACGCCAAATCCGGCTTCGCGCTCAAGGCCGCGGGCAAGGCCGAAGAACTGGGCAGCTTTGTCGTGCTTGCCGCCACGGGAGAATGACATGCCACAAGACGCCCTGTTGACTTTGGCGGACATTGCCTGTCTTTCCTTCATCGCGTTCCTGTTCGCGCAGGCGGTCACGCACAAGCTGACGGACTTCAATCGCTTTTCCGGGTATGTCGCGGATTACGGGCTATTGCCGGAATCGCTGGTCAAACCCGCCAGCGTCATGCTCATCGCCGCCGAGTCGGCAACGATCTGTCTGCTGGTTTTTCCCGCGTCCAAGGCGCTGGGCGCGACTCTGGCCTGTTTTCTGCTATTGACATACAGCGTCGGCATTGGCGTCAACCTGATGCGTGGCCGCACGCAGATCGAATGCGGATGCGGCGGAGCGAGGCAGTTTCTCTCCGGCGGACTGCTCTTCAGAAATGCCGCTCTGGTGCTGATTGCCGGTGTGCCGGCGGTTTCGCGCGGGCTGCCGCCGTTCCCGCAGACCCTCGAACTGCTCGCGGGCATCGCCGCGGGACTCAGCCTGTGGATCGCCTACAACCTCATCGACCTGCTGCTGGCCGCCGCTGGTCACATCCGCGTCACGGCGCGCAAAGTCTAAGGAGCGTTCACATGACGAATTTTCTGGTTTTCGCCGTCATCGTTCTGTGGGTGCTGGTGCTTGCCCTGATGGTGATCGTGCTCGCCATGGCGCGGCAAATCGGCGTCCTGCTCGAACGGGTTTCTCCGGTGGGCGCGATGGTCAATGACACGGGGCCGTTGCTCGGCGAGGCCAGTCCGGTCTTCGATCTGCCGGATTTGAACGGCGGCGGCAACGTGCGGCTGGGCGTGCCGCAACTGCGGCATCAGCTCGTCTTTTTCCTGTCGCCGACCTGTCCCATCTGCAAGACCCTGTTGCCTGCGCTCAAGTCGATTCGCGGCAGTGAAGGCAACTGGCTCGACGTCATTCTGGCCAGCGACGGCGAAGCCGCAAGGCATCGACGGTTCATCGAACAAATGAATCTGGGGATGTTTCCCTACCTGCTTTCCGGCGAACTCGGCATGAGGTGCCGGGTCTCGAAGCTGCCGTTTGCCATGCTCCTGGATCCGCAAGGCGTCGTTCGCGGCAAGGGGCTGATCAACAGCAGGGAGCAACTGGAAAGTCTGTTCAACGCGCTTGAATCCGGTCACGCCTCCATCCAGGAATACATGGGGCTGACGTCGGCAAGCCAGCCAGTCTAGATATTTTTTACGGAGAAAAATCATGTCCAACCTCATCGATCGCGCTTTGGCCGCACTTGACAAACGTATGGAAAGAACCGCCCGCCGCACCGCCCGGTCAAATGGCCGCCGCAGTTTTCTGGCCAAAACGGGCGGCATACTGGTCGGCGGCATGGTGATGCCCCTGTTGCCGTTTGATCGCGGCAGCGGTCTTGCCCATGCCGCGAGCGTCAAAAAAGAAATCAATGATCCGCTTTCGTGCGATTACTGGCGGTACTGCGCGATCGACGGCAACCTCTGCACCACCTCTGGCGGGACGGAGACCTCGTGTCCGCCGGGCAGTGAGGCGTCCAAGGTCGCCTGGGTGGGCACCTGTCACAATCCCAACGACGGCAAGGACTATCTGGTCTCCTACAACGACTGCTGCGGCAAGGCGCAGGTTGCCGGTTCCACTTCCTGCCTGCGCAGCGAGGGAGAGCGTCCCGGATACCGCATGGG
>JAISWQ010000200.1 GCA_031271025.1 Zoogloeaceae bacterium
GACGCAACGGTCAGACCCCCGGAAAAAGCCCCCGAATCGAATCCATCGCCAAAAACAAGGTGCGTAACGACGCGGCAATCCCCCTCACCTCGTCACAAGCGAGGTTTTGCTCGGATTTCCAGTTCAACGCCGGGGGCAATGGGCAACATGGTGCGATTGCCCTGCCAAAGCTCCGTCATGCCCGCTTCGCTGACTTCAACCCTGCTATACTGCGCTCCGCATCCGGCGAGGAGCCGGATTTTTACATTTTACGTGGCGGCGTGCCCTGCGCGCTCGCAGGCAACCGATTCAGGATACCGACTCATGGACGAAAACAAGGCCAAGGCGCTGGCGGCGGCGCTGGCGCAGATCGAAAAGCAGTTTGGCAAGGGCGCCATCATGAAGATGGGCGATGCCGAAATCGACGAAGGGCTGCAAGTGGTTTCCACCGGCTCGCTGGGGCTGGATCTCGCGCTGGGGGTAGGCGGTCTGCCGCGCGGACGGGTCGTGGAAATCTACGGGCCGGAATCTTCCGGCAAGACCACGCTCTGTTTGCATGTGATCGCGGAAATGCAGAAACTCGGCGGTACGGCGGCCTTTATCGACGCCGAACATGCGCTGGACCCGCAATACGCGCAAAAGCTGGGCGTGAATGTGGGCGAACTCCTGCTCTCGCAACCCGATACCGGCGAACAGGCGCTGGAAATCGCCGATATGCTGGTGCGTTCGGCTTCGGTCGACATCATCGTCATCGATTCCGTCGCGGCCTTGACGCCCAGGGCGGAAATCGAGGGAGAAATGGGCGACTCCATGATGGGGCTGCACGCCCGGCTGATGAGTCAGGCGCTGCGCAAGCTGACCGCCAATATCAAGAAAACCAACACCCTGGTTGTCTTCATCAATCAGATTCGCATGAAAATCGGCGTCATGTTCGGCAACCCGGAAACCACGACGGGCGGCAACGCGCTCAAGTTCTACGCCTCGGTGCGGCTGGACATTCGCCGCATGGGACAGATCAAGAAAAATGATGTGGCGCTGGGCAACGAAACCAAGGTCAAGGTGGTGAAGAACAAGGTTGCGCCACCATTCAAGGAAGCGATTTTTGACGTGCTCTACGGCGAAGGCATTTCCCACGAAGGCGAAATCATCGACCTGGGCGTGGATTACCGCATCGTGGAAAAATCCGGCGCCTGGTATGCCTATCAGGGTAACAAGATCGGACAGGGCAAGGATAACGTGCGCGAATTCCTGAAGGCACAACCGGAAATCGCACAGGAAATCGAAGCCGCCATCCGCGAAGCGGTGCGCTCCGGCGTCAAGGTGACGCCAGGCGGCAAAAAAGGCGCGAAAGCGGACGCGGACGACTGAGCCGTCAACGCATGAGCGATCCATTGCGCGCCAAGGCGCTCCAGTATCTTGCCCGGCGGGAATACAGCCGGGCGGAACTGGCGCAGAAACTGGCGCAGTTTACAGAAGATGCCGGGGCGTTGGAGGCGCTGCTTGCCGATTTCACCACCCAGAATCTGCTTTCGGATCGGCGCTATGCCGCAAGCCGGGTTGGCGCGCGCGCACAACGGTATGGGCGGCTGCGTCTGAAGCAGGAACTGGAAGCGGCGGGTGTGGCGGCGGACATTATCGCGGCGGTCCTGCCCGCCCCCGAAACCGAAGCCGCGCAGTGCCGGACGGTGTGGACAAGGAAATTCGGCGTGCTCCCCGCCTCGGTGAAAGAACGGGCGAAACAACTCAATTTTTTGCGCTATCGCGGCTTTTCGGCAGAAGCGATCCGGCGCGTGTTGCATTCCGGGAATGAAGGCGACGACGCATGAACGCAAGTATCGAACGGGACGAATCCACACTGGAGACGGCGGCCACGCTGCCGCGCGCCTGTCTGCGCGCGGAAAACCTGAAAAAGCGTTACAAGAAGCGGACCGTGGTTTCCGATGTCGGTTTTCGGGTGGAAAGCGGCGAAGTCGTGGGTTTGCTGGGACCGAACGGTGCGGGCAAGACGACCTGTTTTTATATGATCGTCGGCCTTGTACCCGTCGATGGCGGCGAAATTTTTATTGACGGCACGCGCCTGACCCATCTGCCTGTCCACCGTCGCGCCCGGCTGGGGCTTTCCTATCTGCCGCAGGAAGCTTCGGTCTTCCGCAAGCTTGATGTGGAAGAAAACATCCAGGCGGTGCTGGAATTGCAGGAACTTTCGCCACAGGCGATCGAGGCGCGTCTGGAAGGCTTGCTGGAAGACCTGCATATCACGCATATCCGCCACACTTCGGCGGCGGCGCTTTCCGGCGGGGAACGGCGGCGGGTGGAAATCGCCCGCGCGCTTGCCAGCAGTCCGCGCTTCATTTTGCTGGATGAACCCTTTGCGGGGGTCGATCCCATCGCTGTGTTGGACATCCAGAAGATCATCCGCTTTTTGAAAGAGCGCGGCATCGGCGTTCTCATTACCGACCACAATGTGCGCGAAACTCTGCGTATCTGCGATCACGCCTGGATTGTCAATGAAGGGCGGGTGCTGGCGTCGGGACCACCGGAGGAAATCATCTACAATGATGCTGTACGCAAGGTATATCTGGGTGAACATTTCCACCTCTGAACGCGCGATAATCCATAGCGACGAATACACGACACAATTCTGGCGCGCTACGGCGTGATCTCTCCATGAAGCCTTCCCTCCAGATCAAAATTTCCCAGCAGCTCTCGCTGACGCCCCAGTTGGCGCAGGCGATCAAGCTCCTGCAACTCTCGACGCTGGACATGAATCAGGAAATTGAGCGGTATCTGCTGGAAAATCCGCTGCTGGAGCGCGAGGACGAAGGCGACGCCGGGAGCAGCGTTGCGGTAGCGGAGGATTGGCGCGGCGAGCGCGTGCAGGAAATTGCCGTCCGCGAGCGGGAAGAATCCCAGGAGACGACCGGCGAACTGACGCTGGCCGAAGTCGATGAAGACCGCTGGGCGCAGGATGCGGGCAGCTACGGCAATCCCGGTCAGGAACGCGACCGTGACGACGAGTCGGAGTCTCATGACTTGCAGGCTGCCACTGTCTCCCTGCGCGACCACCTGGGCTGGCAGCTTGGACTTTCCCAGTTTTCCGACCGCGACCGCGCCCTGATTCGCTTCCTGATCGAGGCGTTGGATGACGACGGTTATCTCTCCGTGCCTCTGGAGGAACTGCTGGAAACCCTGTTTACCGGGGATGAGGAAGAAGAGGGTCTGGAACTGGCGGATCTGGAAATCGCCTTGAAGCAATTGCAGAGTCTTGATCCCACGGGGATCGGCGCGCGTTCGCCGCAGGAGTGTCTGGCGCTGCAACTGGAGGCGTTGCCGCAAGAGGAAGTCCGCGATCTCGCCCAGAAGATCGTGGGCGAGCATCTGGATGTGCTTGCCGCGCGTGATTTCGGCAAACTGCGCAAGCTGCTGGAGGTTTCGGACGAGGAACTGAAAACCGCGCAGAATCTGATTATTGCCCTGGATCCCCGTCCCGGCGCGCGCTTTGCGTCCCTGGATACACGCTATATCATCCCGGACGTGATCGTGCGCAAACTGCGCGGACGCTGGGCGGCGCAAATCAACCCGGATGCCTTTCCCCGCCTGCGGGTCAATCGCCTCTATGCGGAAATTCTCTCGCAGCAGCGGAAAAGTGAAGGTAATATGAGCGCGCAGCTACAGGAAGCGCGCTGGCTCATCAAGAACGTGCAGCAGCGGTTTGATACCATCGCCCGCGTTTCGCAGGCCATTGTCGATTGTCAGCGCGCTTTTTTCGAGTATGGTGAAATTGCCATGCGTCCGCTGATTCTGCGCGAGATTGCCGAGGAAGTGGGCTTGCACGAATCTACCGTGTCCCGCGTCACGACACAGAAGTACATGTCGACACCGCGGGGTATTTTTGAACTGAAATATTTTTTCGGCAGTCATGTCGCCACCGATTCTGGCGGCGCGTGTTCTGCCACCGCCATCCGGGCGCTCATCAGGCAACTGGTGGGCGCCGAGGATGGAAAAACGCCCTTGTCGGACCAGCAGTTATCCGAACTTTTGGGCAGGCAGGGAATCGTGGTGGCGCGGCGCACTGTTGCGAAATACCGCGAGGCGCTCAACATTCCCTCTGTCAATCTACGCAAGCGCCTGTAAGAAAGGACAAAAAAATGAATCTGCAAATCAGTGGGCATCATGTCGAGGTGACTCCCGCCATCCGCGAATATGTGGAAAACAAGCTGGTGCCGGTCATCAGCCATTTTGAACGTGTGACGGGGGTGAGTGTCATTCTTTCGGTAGATAAACTGAAGCAGAAGGCGGAAGTGACCGTGCACGTTCCCGGTAAGGAGCTCTTCGTGGAAACGGACGCGGACGATCTCTACGCCGCCATCGACGGCCTTTTCGACAAGCTGGATCGGCAGGTGCAAAAGCACAAGCAAAAGGTTCAGGATCACCATCGCGGCAGCAAGCCGCATGCGCACGTAGAGGCATAATTCCCGCGCGCAACCCCTGAAGGCCGCGCCTTGTCTGCCCCTGTTTCTGGCGGGCGGCGGGCGCGGCGGTCTTTTCCCCTTCCTTGCCTTTGCCTACATGGTCATGAAACTTATCGTTCCCCTTCTGCCGGAGACACGGATATTGCTGGATGTCGCCGCCAGCAACAAAAAACGGCTGTTTGAACAGGCGGGCGCGTTGTTCGAGGCATCCTGCGCCATTTCCCATGTGCTGGTGTTCGATAGTCTTCTGGCGCGTGAAAAACTGGGTTCCACCGGGCTGGGGCAAGGCATTGCCATCCCGCATGGCCGCATCAGGGGATTGAAGGAAGCGGCGGGCGCTTTTCTCCGTCTTGCCGAACCCCTGGATTTCGACGCGCCGGATAACCGTCCCGTCTCCCAGCTTTTCGTGTTGCTGGTGCCGGAACAGGCGACAGAAGCACATCTCCAGATTCTTTCCGAACTGGCCGCTGGCTTTTCCAACCGGCAATTTCGGGAAAAGCTCGCGGCAGCCCCGGATGCGGCCGCCATCCTTGCCTGCTTCGCGGCGGGCTGAACGTTTTTCATGCCATTTCCACACGACCATCATGCAGGAAATCAGCCTCGTCCAGTTGTTTGAAGACCATCAGGACATACTGGATTTGTCCTGGGAGATTGCCGTCGGTTCCAGCCGTTGCATTTGCCTCAAGGAATCCGGCAACTACGGCGCGGATGTCGTCGGGCATATGAACCTGGTTCACCCGGAACGCCTTCAGGTGATAGGGTCTGCTGAAATCGCCTGGTTCAACCGTATTTCCCCGGCGCAGTTTGACCATCGCGTCGGCGACCTGCTCGCCGCGCAACCCCCCGCGCTGATTGTCTCCGACGGGCTTTCCGTGCCTGCGGCGCTGCGCGTGCTGTGCGAGCAAAGCCAGACGCCCCTGCTGTCTTCCGCCAAACCCTGCTCCGCTATCATCGACCTGTTGCGCATCTATCTTTCCCGGCGTCTGGCCGACACGGTTTCCGCGCATGGCGTGTTCATGGATGTGCTGGGCATGGGGGTGCTGATTACCGGCGATTCCGGGGTTGGCAAGTCGGAACTGGCGCTGGAACTCATCTCCAAGGGACATGGCCTTGTCGCGGACGATGTGGTGGAACTCGCCCGCATTGCGCCCACCACGCTGGAAGGGCGCTGTCCCGGCATGTTGCAGGATTATCTGGAAGTGCGCGGGCTGGGACTGCTCAATATTCGCACCATTTTCGGCGAGACGGCGGCACGCCGCAAGATGAAGCTGAAACTCATCGTCTACCTGCAAAAAGTGATGCCCAGCGTGGAAGCGACGCGCCTGCCGCTGGATGCGCAGACCCAGGAGATTCTGGGGGTGCCCGTGCGCAAGGTGGTTATTCCGGTGGCGGTCGGGCGCAATCTCGCCGTGCTGCTGGAAGCCGCCGTGCGCAATACCATCCTGCAAATGCGCGGCATCGACAGTATGCAGGATTTCATTTCCCGCCAGCAGCGCATCATGAGCCTGGACGAAGAACGCTGAAGCGAAGTATCAGGGAGAAGGCTCTCACAGTCCCAGCCTTGCCACATCCAGCCTCAACACCGCCTCATAGTCAAAACGCAAATCGCACCAACGTTCGGGGGGAAGCTGTTGCTGGCGGGCGGCGAGAAGGCGGAGGATGCCGCCGTGGGTCACGCAGACCACCGTTGTGACAGGCGGCAGGGTGCGGAGAAAGGTCAGCACGCGCGCTTCCACCATCCGCGCCGATTCGCCTCCGGGCGGAATGAAATCCGCTGGCGCGCGCGCCCAGTCGTCGAGCGCCGCCGCGCCGATGGCCGGCCAGCGTTGTCCCTCCCATTCGCCGAAATTCATTTCCATCAGCCGTGCTTCCGCCTGTGGCCGGGGATGCAGAGCCGCAGCCAGTTGCCAGCAGCGTCGGGAAGGGCTGGCAAAGAGCGGCCAGTGCTGAAAATCCGGAGGCAATTGCGCCCGAATCCGCGCCGCCGCCGCGGCCACAGGTTCGGCCAGCGGCACATCCAGCCGTCCATGACAAAGGTCAGGCGCAAGCTGTGTCCGGGGATGACGAATCAGGTAAAGGGCGGGCGACATCACGATGGGTGGATTGGGCGAAGCGCCTTGCCGTCACGCCTTTCCCGCCTGTACCGGTTCCAGTTCCAGATGCACGCCGAAGCGGGCAAAGACGGCTTCGCGCACGGCGCGGGCGAGGTTGCGCACGTCGCTGGCGGTCGCGCCGCCGCGATTGACGAGCACCAGCGCCTGTTGTTCGTACATGCCCACCCGTCCCAGATTGCGCCCCTTCCAGCCAACCTGTTCGATCAGCCAGCCCGCCGCGAGTTTGACCGAGCCATCCGCCTGCGGATAGCGCGGCAACGTTGGGTGGATGCTGCCCAGGGCGGCGGCAAGCGCGGCACTGACGGCAGGATTCTGGAAAAAGCTGCCGGCATTGGGCAGGATCGCCGGATCGGGCAGTTTTTTGCGGCGCAGCGCCATCACGGCGGCGGCAACATCCAGCGGCGTCTGGCGCTTTTCCGCCTTGCCCCGACGCGCAAGTTCAGCGGCCAGTTCGCTGTAAGCCACACAGGGCTGCCAGCGTTTGGGCAGGCGAAAGACGACACGGGTAATCACATGGCGTCCATTCTGGCAGCCTTCGCGCTTGAACACGCTCTGGCGATAGCCAAAGGCACAGTTGGCGCGATCAAAGCGGCACATCTCCCCGCTTTCCATGTCGAAGGCGTCGAGATGGTCGATGAACTCGCCCGCTTCCCGCCCGTAAGCGCCAATGTTCTGCACGGGCGCAGCGCCCACCGTGCCGGGAATGAGCGCCAGGTTTTCCAGTCCGGGACAGCCTTCCCTGAGCGTCCAGCCGACAAAATCGTGCCAGTTTTCACCCGCCGCGGCCGCAAGATAATGCGCGTCGGCATCCTCCGCCAGTTTTGCCCGCCCTTTGAGCGCAATCGCCAGGGTGATCCCCGGCAATTCCCCGGACAGCACCAGATTGGAACCACCGCCCAGCACAAAGCGAGGCTGACGCGCCCATTCCGGGCTATGGGCGATGGCCGCCAGTTGCGCGATTGCGTCGATCGGCGCGAGCCATTCGGCGCGTGCAGGCAACGCCAGGGTATTTTTCGCGGTCAAATCCGCCTGCGGCTGAAGAAAGGAAAGCATGATTCAGCGCCTGTCATCCCCAGGCGTTTCTACATAAGCCTCGTGCAGCGCGACGGGTCTGGCCGTTTTTTTCCGCATACGGATGTTGAGCATTTCCACGATGACGGAAAACGCCATGGCCGAATAAATGTAGCCCTTGGGCACATGATGGCCAAAGCCGTCGGCGATGAGCACCACGCCCACCACCATCAGGAAGGAAAGCGCCAGCATCTTGATGGTGGGGTGGTTACCGACAAAGGCGGCAATGGCGCCGGAAGCGATCATCATCAGCCCGACCGAGACGATGACGGCGGCCACCATCACCGGCAGGTGATTGACCATGCCAATGGCGGTGATGATGGAATCCAGCGAAAAAACGAGGTCAATCACGATGATTTGCAGGATGACCGCCGAAAACGCCGCCTTGACCGCCGTGGACGCTTCGCCTTCCTCGCCTTCCAGCAACTGGTGGATTTCGCCGGTGCTCTTCCAGACAAGAAAGAGTCCTCCCGCCATGAGGATGAGATCGCGCCCGGAAACGCCGTGACCGAGGACAGAAAAAAGCGGCGCGGTCAGTCCGGCGATCCAGGCAAGCAGCAGCAAAAGCGCGATCCGCATGAACATGGCCAGAAAAAGCCCCAGCCGCCGCGCGCTTGCCTGCTGCGCTTCGGGTAATTTGTTTACCAGAATGGCGATAAAAATGATGTTGTCGATACCCAACACCAATTCCAGTGCGGTCAGGGTGAAAAAAGCAAACCAAAGTTCAGGATTGAACAGGAATTCCATGTGATTCCCTTCGGCGGCAAAAGTCGGAAAACCGGGAGCTTATGCGCTTGGACAGGGAAATTCAACCGGAGCGGGCTGCGTATCTTCCGTGCTGGATTGCCCCGTCGCCGCGCGCCTCGCTTGTAACGGAGTGGAAACGTCCGCCTATCGCGTTGCGCGTCGCCGCCATTTGCCGCACAATGCTGCCGCCATTTTCCGTGTCCTGAAAGAAACCCCATGCCCCGCGAAATCCTCAAACCCCGCAACGACGCCGTCTTCAAACGCCTGATGAGCGACAAGCATCTGCTGGTGAGTTTCCTGCAATCCGCCCTCGATCTGCCGCCCGAGGACTATGCCGATGTGGTGCGACGTGAAGTCGTTTGAATAATTGTTCCAATGAGTTTTTCATGAGGAACCTGATGTTCCGTCATCAGTAGCCTACCGGCACATGCGGGATTGGAAACGAACCCGTGTGAAGCTGCCGGGACAACGTAGCCGGGTCTTTTGGCCACGCCGATGCCGTGAGGCAAGGGCGTTATCTGCAAGCATCGATGCGGATAGGGCGCCAGGCTGGATGGTATGGCCAACAGATGTGAACTGCTGAAAAACGCCGTTACATAGAACGAGCCAAAGATGCTGGCAGGCTCGGACCAAAAGGTATGCGGTCGGATGCTCTTTTCATGTCTGGGGGCACACGGACACGAGACCGCCGGTGTAGTGGCAGGGCCTAAGCCATTTCGTTATTCAAGTGGAACACGGTAAGCCCGTATCGCCGCCCTTTGGGGCAGGCCGACCGCAAGGGAAGCTGATGGCGGTGCGGGTAGAGGAGAGTGGAAAAAGCGAATGCCGTC
>JAISWQ010000003.1 GCA_031271025.1 Zoogloeaceae bacterium
TCAAGCTGGCGAGCAACAGCGCGCTATACGAGCGCATGCGCGACGACATGGACATCAATTGCGGCGACCTGCTCGACGGCGCGCCGATGACCGAAATCAGCCGGCGCATCTTCGACGCGATCGTCCGTTGCGCTTCCGGCGAGCGCTCGCGCAGCGAAGCGCTCGGATACGGCAACGACGAATTCATCCCCTGGCAGATCGGCGCGGTGATGTGAATTGCCGGGCGGGACCATTCTCTTCACGAACTGGAATCCATGGTTCGCGCCTTGCATGAAACCGCGCAGCCAGCGTAGCCTGGACAAGCGAAGCGCTGTCCGGGGATCGTTCCAAACGATGCGAAGCATCGCCAGTTTCAAAATCAGCGATTTTTTTCACTCAGGGCACGCTTGTGTTGAACTACGGCCTTCGGCCCTATCCAGGCCACAGGACCGGATAGCGTTTGCTGGATATTGGCGGCGCTTCGCGTCGTTCGATACGCCCCCGGACTGCGCTTTGCTTGCCCAGGCTGCGCTGGCTGGCTTACTTTGAACGGCAGCCCGCAAATACGGCTCGCCTGTGATTCCGGCGAGCCGTATCTACTCAATCTCAAGGATTTTTTGCCTTGTCAACATAATCCAGAATGCCTTTAGCGTATGAATATTCTTCTCGCATTGATGCCGTGGCTTTTTTGAACTCGGTCAAATCCAGCTCTATTATTTCGACATTCTTTTCCTTCAATTTCTTGAGAGAGTCGGCCATCAAGGTTTTGTAGATTTCCCGACTTTCCGCGGTAATCTCAGCGCCGACTTCATAAATGATTTTCTTCAATTCCTCGGGATAGGACTGGAACGTGCGCTCGTCAAAATAGAATGCGCCTTCATACGGCACGTGATTGGTCAGCACACAGTATGGCGCCACTTCATAAAATCCCATCGCAATAGTAAGGGGAATGTCATTCTCCTGTGCCTCCACGACGCCGGTTTGTAACGCGGTATAGACTTCGTTGAAGGACATGGTGACCGGCGCCGCGCCCAAAAGCTGCCAGACACGCACATAAGGCGTGACGGTTGGAACGCGAATCTTTAGGTTCTTGATGTCAGCCAGGGAACGAACCGGTTTTTTGGGTGAAAGCTGGCGGCTCATGCCGTCGATCACAGCCACCAGACGGTAGCCGGATTCCTTGGCGATAAGGTCGGTTACTTCCTTGAAATACTTGTCCCAAAATCGATACTGATGTTCCTTGGTGTCGTACAGGTAGGCGATGCCAAAAACGTTGAACAGCTTGTTGGCTTCGCTCAAGGAACTTACACCGTCCATCACGATGTCGATATTCCCCATGTTCAGCCCTTCCAGCGCACCAACCAGGTTACCCAACTGACCGGAAGCAAATACCTGCCCGCTTACCTTGCCGCCGGTCCTTTGGCTTATTTTGTCGATGAACTTTTGGGACAACTGTGTCATGTAATAGTCTGGCGCTTCGGTCGTGGCCAGTTTCCAACTGTATTTATAGGCATCCGCCGCATGCACTCCACTCGCCGCCATGATGGATACGGCAAATCCCAGCATCAGATGTACGCAATACTCCTTGATCTTTCTCATGATTCTCTCCATGAATTAAATTGAAATAACATCGTTACGTCAGTGCAACACTTGAATCAAAAACAAGGACAGACTCGGAACGTAGGTGATGGCCATCAGCGCCACCATCAGTGATACAAAAAACGGTATAATGGCCTTCAATACCTGTTCAAAGGGTATGCCCGCAATGGCCGCCGCTATGTATTGATTTTCCCCGACGGGCGGCGTAATCAGCCCGATAGCGAGATTCACGACCATGATGATCCCGAAATGAACTGAATTCACCCCGAAACTCATGGCGATAGGATGCAGAATGGGCGTGATGATGAGGATAGCGGCAACCGACTCGATAAACATCCCCATAATCAGAAAGATCACGTTGGAAACCAGCAGGAAGGTAACGTAACCTGCCGTGACGTTGCTCACGAATGCCCCCAGGGATTTGGCCACGCCACTGAAGGTAAGCAGCCAACTGAATGCGCCGGAAACGGCGACGATCAGCATCACCAGAACGGTATTGGTGATCGTGCCGCCCATGATTTCGAAAAAATTACGCAGATTGATCTCGCGGTACCAATAAAATCCGATCAGGAAACCGTACAGGCAGGCGACGGCTCCGGCTTCTGATGCGGTAAACACTCCGCTGTAGATACCGCCCAGGATGATTACCGGCACCATGAGGGCGAAAAATGCGTCAATGAAGGCCTTGAGAAATTTTTTCCCGGAAAACGATTCCCTGTACTGCATCGCGGCACAGGGATTCTTGCGTTTCTTCAGGTAAATGGCGACCATGAGGCAAAAGCCCATGGTCAGGCCAGGAATGATTCCGGCGATGAAAAGGTCGCCGATGGACGTTCCGGAGGTCACGCCATACATGATCATGGTTATGCTTGGCGGAATGATGACGCCGATTCCGCCGGCCGCTGCCTGCAAGGCCGCTATGAAATCCGGCGGATATTCTCTTTTTTTCATTTCCGGAATCATGATGGAGCCGATGGCTGCGCAGGTTGCGGCGGCGGATCCGGAAAGTGCGCCAAAAAAAGTGCTCGCCAGAACCACGACATACGCCAACCCGCCGCGAATCCAACCAATCAGTGATTCCGCGAACCGTACGATCCTGGCGGACATGCCTCCTATCTCCATGAGTTTCCCCGCCAGCATGAAAAAAGGAATGGCCATCATGGTGAAGGAATCCACCGAAGCGTAGGCGCGTTGCGCAAACGTCGCCACGTTCATGTCGTACAAAATCATGACCACGACCGTGGGAATGCCGATGGCGGCCACCAGGGGAACGTTGAGGACCAGCAGAAAAATCAGAAGCCCAAAAAGAATCAGCGTAATGGTTTCTACTGTCATGGCGCTTTCTCCCCGTGGTCTTGAGAGGTATCTTCTCCGCGTAGCAGCGCGATCGTCTGTCCGAAGGAGAAAAGCGCCGTCAGTAACCCGCCGATGAACAACGCTCCAGTTACCCAATAGAACGGAACGCGCGTGATGGGGAAAACTTGATTTCTGTTATAGGTGTTCAGCATGTAGTGCGCCGACGAGTAGCTCATGTAAAGGAAAAAAAGGAACATCAACACCATTGCGCCCACGTTGATGGCTAGCTGTGCCCGTTTGCCACAAAACGTCTTGACGAAGAAGTCGACGCGCAGCAATCCTCCATGCTTGAAGGAATAGCTCGCGCCGGCGAACGTGATCCAGACCATCATCCACTTGGAAACTTCCTCGGTCCAGTGCAGCGGCGTCCCAAGCCAGCGGAACGCTATACCCAACAGGACGCACGCGGTCATGACAATGAGCCCGGCGGTTCCAAGAATCAGATCTACACCCACTTTCTTTCTTGGATTCATCGTGTTGTCCCTCTCCGGTTTCAGATACAAATGGTACGGACTGCATCACCCAGAATTTCCACTGCCTTTCTCATATCCGCCTCTTCAATGGTAAACGGCGGGGAAATTTGTGTGGCATCGCCCAGAATGCCGTCCGCACATCCAGGAACCGCAAAAACGACCAAGAGGCCTTTTTCAAAACAATAGCCGGCGATTCGGCTACTTATCTGGCGGTCTGCGGGAAACGGCGTCTTGGTTTTCCTGTCCAGAACGTACTCAAGTCCCAGCAACAGGCCCTTGCCCCGGATTTCGCCCACGTTGGGATGGTCGTCCAGTTCCTCGCGGAGAAGCTTGAGGAAAAATTCGCCTTTGACGGCACTGGCCTCCACCAGTCGATTGTCGGTAAGGTATTGGATGACGGCGCTTCCTCCAGCGCAAACCACAGGGTTCCCCGCGTAGGTAAAGCTATGCATGAGATTGCCGGAACCCTTCCTGAATGCGTCCACGACCTTGCTACTGGCGAGAACCGCGCCGATGGGCACATAGCCGCCCCCCAAGCCCTTTGCCGCGGCGATCAAATCCGGCTCGACGCCGAAATGGTCAACGGCAAAATTCTTGCCGGTTCTGCCAAGGCCTGTGATCACTTCGTCCATGCAAAGCAAAACATCGTGCCTGTCGCAAATTTCCCGCAGCTTGGCCATATAACCGGCAGGCGGCACAATAGCCGGCGCCGTAGTGCCGGTAATGGGTTCCAGCACGAAAGCGGAAACGGTGTCCGCGCCTTCGTATTTGATCACTCGTTCCAGTTCGTCCGCACAGACGTACTCGCAGGATTCCCGGGAAAGCCTATAAGGACAGCGGTAACAGTTGCACTGGGCAATATGAGGCATATCGGACATGTAAGGATCGTATTTTTCCCGCCAACTTGGGCGTCCTCCAATGGAGAGGGTTGCTACCGTATTACCGTGGTAACTCTGCCAGCGGGAAATCACCTTGAATTTTTTTGGCTTGCCGGACTCAAGATGATATTGACGTGCAATTTTGATGACCGACTCAAGCGCTTCGGATCCGCCCGAGCAGAAAAAGACCTTTTCCATGTTGCGCGGAGCGAGGCTTATGATCTGCTCTGCCAACCGTTCCCTGGCTTCGCTGGTGAAAGTGGATCCGTAAACGTATGACACTCGTTTACTCTGCTCATATATGGCGTCCCGCACCTCGCGGACTCCGTGTCCGATATTGACCACGGCGACGCCAGCCGCGCAATCGAGATATTTCTTGCCGTTCGTGTCCCAGACGTAGACTCCCTCGGCACGGTCGACCGTCGGGTATTCCTTGTCTACGCTGCCGGTAAAAACTTTCTGCGAATTTTTCATAACGCCTCCTGGTTTGATGCGACAAAAGAATTACACATTCTAAATGTAAAATTTCAGATTAAATCAAAACAATACCTGCCAGCAATCGATCAACACCACAACGGTTATAAATGCTTAGTCATTACCCCAACAAGCAAACTTGAATATCTCGGCGCTCATGCGTCTTGCGCTCTTGTGCCGAAAGGTCCGGCGTTTATTTGTCATTTCAATGAGGGCTTTCTCTGGAGAAGATCTCAATGGCTTCGTAGTCTTCCAGTATCTCGTTGCGGGTATCGCGGATATCCTTGCGCACGTAGCGCTCAGCCGCCTCCGCATTCCCTGCCAGAAGCGCATTCGCCACATCAATATGAATCTGGATTTCCGTGTCGGCCAAGCCTACTACGCCCTTGACTTCCAGCAAATACTGCAAGTGCAGCTTACGCAGACGTTTGGTCAGTTCCACGAGGTTTTCCAGTTTGCCGCTGACGATAGGAGGGCAAAGTCGCAACATATACTCATGCAGCTTCATTTCCGTATCAAGATATTCGTTCAGAACGTCACGGTTCGGTATTCCCTTGTTTTTCAGTTCAACCAGCCGGTCACGCAACGTACTCAACTGGGCAATATCCAGACGACCGATGATTTTATGCACGACAAGGCATTCCATGACTTCACGAAAATCGAAAATATATTCAATCTCCTCTCGCGTATGTTCCCGCACATAGCTGGCGCTTCGTGGGCGTATAGTCACGAACCCATCCTCGGCAAGTTTCTTCAGCGCATTTACCACGGGCGTACGACTCACGCCCAGACTCACGGAAAGCTGGGCAACATCGAGTTTATCTCCAGGCAGAAATTCATTATCGATGAATTTCTGTTTGATTCTCTCGTAAGCGACACCATTGAGATCCTGATACTCAACCTTCTCGAAAAAGACTGAAAGCACTCATTCCCTCGCATAACCCGGTTGCGCCGCCAACGGGTCTAATATTGTTGATTCATCGGACGTGATTAAAACGTTTTATAAAGTCTGAAACGTAAAATTTCAGTTGCGAAGTATCGTAACCGTAACGATGTTCCATGTCAACACACCAACACACAGGGAGTTCACGATAGTGTCCTCGTCGTGTCGGGTGCGTCGGGTGCATTAAAAGTGGCGGAAATTCGACGGATACGGCGATGTAGGGGCGCTTTGCATGCGCCCGCCGGAGCGGTTCCGAAACCACCTCCGCCGGGTTGGGGGCACGGGCGCGCGCAGCGCGCCCCTACAGGGCGGCAGGAGACCTTCGGCCTGACTCGCGCCCGCCCGCCACTTTTAATTGCACCCGGTGGCGCCGGCACCATGGACGTTAGGCAGGTTTTGAGGCAAATTATAGGGAGTAAACTTCGGTCGTTTGTTTCGACATTCATGATCCGCCTGCGGGGCGCTGCGCGGAGTTTTTTGTGAATCATTGAACGGGGAGGAAACCGTGGCTTCCGATATTCAGATAGATGACATGCAGTCAATCGACATGCGCCGCCGGATTCGCGAACTTCAGTCCATTCCGGAGCGTGACCGTAGCGACGCGGAATGGGACGAGTTGAACGAGCTCGAAATCCGGACCGCTCCGGGGAATCGCGATTACGACCGGACGCAGGAGCGCCAGGGCGACAGACGCCAGGGACTCCTTGGCGGGCAGGGCAGGCGGTCCGAGCGGAACATCAAGCTGCAAGGGAACAAGAACGGCAATCCGCTTCGGCAAAAATCCGACGGCCAGCCGGAAGGACGCCTGCTCAAGCGGCAGAATCGGCGCCCCAAACGGCCCATGGATATCCAGGCGGGCGTCGTCGGGGGGCCGAACGCCGCGCCGACGACGCCGATCATCGTGGATCTATCCTCCGGCGGCGACAAATCCGACAGGTGACGATCAAGCGCCTGCCTCGTCGGCGAGCCACAGGCACTTTCCCCCGCTCTCCTTCCGGATCGCCGAGAGCAGGCGTTGGTGCTCGGCCAGTTCCCGATCGGTCGCTCTGAGGACCGGGCGCGCTTGCCGGGCCGCGCCGGAAAGAGGCGTTGAGATCGCCGTTTCCCAAGGGCCGGATTTGTCCGGATCGATTTCCATGATCAGGCTTTCCTGGCCCCGCGTCATGGCGAGATAGACTTCGGCGAGAAGCTCGGCGTCGAGCAGCGCGCCGTGCAGCGTGCGTTTCGAGTCGTCGATTCCGTAGCGCTCGCACAGCGCGTCGAGGCTGTTCCTTTTGCCCGGATGCAGGTCCTTGGCCATGCGCAGGGAGTCCCGTACCGCGTGGCAGATGGTTTCGATCGGCGCCATGTCCAGCAAGGCCAGTTCCGCATTCAGAAAGCCAGTGTCGAACGGCGCGTTGTGGATGATCAATTCCGCGCCGCGCACGAAATCGAGGAACTCTTCCGCGACCTCGGCAAAACGCGGCTTGTCCTGGAGAAATTCGAGGTCGATGCCGTGAATGGCGAGCGCGCCGGCGTCGATGTCGCGCTCGGGGTTCAGGTAATGGTGGAAATGGCGCTTGGTCAGGCGGCGGTTGCGCATTTCGACGCCGCCGATTTCGATGATGCGGTGCCCCAGCTTGTGATCCAGGCCGGTGGTTTCGGTATCAAGAAATATCTGACGCATTCCGGTCTTTCAAAAATCAGATCAACTCGTCGATTCCCCGCCTGGCCAGCCTGTCCGCGCGCTCGTTGCCGGAATGGCCGGCGTGCCCCTTGATCCACATCCAGGCAATGTCGTGCCGGCCGGACAGGGTGTCCAGGCGTTGCCACAGATCGGCGTTCTTGACCGGCTTTTTGTCCGCGGTCCGCCAGCCGTTTTTCTTCCAGTTGTGGATCCACTGGCTGATCCCCTTCTGCACGTATTGCGAGTCGGTGTAAATCCGCACGGCGACGGGACGCTTCAAGGTTTCCAGCGCGCGAATGACGGCGGTGAGCTCCATCCGGTTGTTGGTGGTGTCCGCTTCGCCTCCCCAGAGTTCCTTTTCCGCCGCCCCGGCTTGCAACAGCGCGCCCCATCCGCCCGGCCCCGGATTTCCCCGGCAGGC
Organism: Zoogloeaceae bacterium; assembly: GCA_031271025.1. Taxonomy (GTDB): domain Bacteria; phylum Pseudomonadota; class Gammaproteobacteria; order Burkholderiales; family Rhodocyclaceae; genus Azovibrio. Next base: position 7,790 of record JAISWQ010000003.1, read on the forward strand.
GCCATCGGTGAACACGGTGACGGCCGATTCAGCAGCCATGTTTTTCGCTTCCTTTGTGTACCAGGGGCCGCAACGCCTTGGCCGCGGGTTTTGCCGCGTTCCAGGCGGGCAGGATCAGACGCATTCCTCGCACGCGCTTGACGGCGCGCAGGAGGTAGACCGCGCCGGCAAAGCTCCACCATCTGTCTCCCGCCGCTTCCATGAAACGCCACCAATTGAGCCAGCGCCGGTGCAGACAGGGCGGAGCGTAGCAGCCGAAACTGCCGCGGTCGACCTCGAAGCTCAGCAACTGCAACCAGTCCTTAAGACGCAAGACGGAAAGATAGTTTCCGTTGAACGGAAACGCGGACGGGCGGTTCGGCAGCTTCCTGCGCAGTCCCCACAGCGAGATCGGGTTGAACCCGGTGATCACCAGTTGTCCGTCGGGGATGAGAACGCGCTCGACTTCGCGAAGAATCTGGTGCGGATCGCCGTGAAACTCCAGCGCGTGCGGCATGACCACCAGATCGATGCTGTTGGCGGCGAACGGCAGCTCGCGCAGGTCGCACAGGACGTCCACCGCGCCCGATTCTCCGGCGATCTGGCGCAAGGGGATGCGGTTGCGGGCAAGCAGCCGCAGTTGCGGCAATCCGAGCTGGAGCGCGTTGTAGCCGAACAGGTCGTCGACGACGGCGTCGATCTTCTGCTTTTCCCATGCCATCACGTAGCGTCCCTGCGGCGTGGCGAGCCAGTCTTCGATCCTGGCGGGTATTGACATTTCCCCTTATTCTTTCAAAATCATCCGATGTTCGATATAGCCAGAATCCCGGCGTTCAAGGACAACTACATCTGGCTGCTGCGTAAGGATACGGCGGCGGCCGTGGTCGATCCCGGCGACGCCGCGCCCGTTCTTGAGGCGCTTCGGCGAGAGGGACTCGCGTTGGTTTCGATCCTGATCACCCATCACCACCAAGACCATCAAGGCGGCATCGATGGCCTGCTGGCGCATTCGCCGTCGGTGAAAGTTTTCGGCCCGGCAGAGGAGTCTATCACAGGCATGAGCAACCCGCTGCGGGGCGGGGAGCGCATCCGTCTCGCGCCGCTTGACCTCGAATTGCAGGTCATGGCCGTCCCCGGCCATACGCGCGGGCATCTGGCGTATTACGGCGAAGGCCGCCTGTTTTGCGGAGACGCCCTGTTCGGGGGCGGCTGCGGGCGGCTTTTTGAAGGAACGCCGCGCGCGATGCACGAATCCCTGGCGCGGCTGGCCGCGCTTCCCGACGATACCGAGGTCTATTGCGCGCACGAATATACCGAGGCCAACCTGCGTTTCGCGCTTGCCGTCGAACCGGGAAACCGCGCCTTGCGCCGCCGGGCCGACGAGGTCGCGGTGCTGCGCGCCAAGGGCATGGCGACCGTGCCGTCCACGCTCGCCGTCGAAAAAGCCACCAACCCGTTCCTGCGCTGCAAGGAAGCGGAAGTCGCCGCCGCCGCGCGGGCGCGGGGAGCGGCGGAGAACGATCCCGTGGCGGCGTTCGCCGCGCTCAGGGAGTGGAAGGATTCGTTTTGAGCGCTTATTGGCGTCCCGTCGCTTGCACCGTCGGCGAAGCCAGCGTTCCCGAAACCATGACCGGCAGGCGCGTCTGGTTGGCGCTGCCTTTCATCCGGAGTTCCAGCCTGCCGGTCAAGCGCCCTTCCCTGGCGACCTCGATGTAACCCAGGGATTGCATCAAGCCCGAGGCGATGTTCAGGTCGTAAAACCGATTCCTGTCCGGGGAGAGCCGCATCCGGCCGGATATCTGCTCAAAGGAAGTCATTCCGCCCTGCACCGGGGTATCGGAGATGCGCCGCGCCGCTTCCGCAAGGTCGATCCCATAAAAGCTGCCGCGCTGGATGGTGAATTCGCCTTCGCCCTCGATCTGGGGAAAGATCGCCGACCACGTTTCCGAGTTGGCCGTAAACCGCATGTTTCCCGCGATACTGCCGATCAGCCTTCTGTCGCTGATGCCCATGGCTTCTCCCAGCCTGGCCGGATTGATCCGCTCGAAGGAGACGGTTCCGGTCAGGTTCGGCATCGCGCCGCCCGCGCGAATGAGAGCGTT
>JAISWQ010000095.1 GCA_031271025.1 Zoogloeaceae bacterium
TTCTCACACCCACAATAACTCTCTCTGACACCTTCTTATCCCCCCAACGCCCCCCCTCCGTGGTTGGGGGGGGGGGGGGGCGCCCCCCCCCCCGCTGCTTGCCTGGTGTTCCGCCATAAATACCCGGATTCCCTCATGAACTCTGGAAATATCGGCAATATGCGCGTAATTGGCATATGCATCGTCCGTCACAAAACTCCCTTCTTCTGTCGCATATAAATAACCTCCTTCCGGCGCGGTAAATATAGCTTCAAACAGAAGGTTGATTTTCTCCATTTCATAAAACCCGTCTTCCCTCGAACGCAGGTAAACGGCATGGCTTTTCATCGAATGATTGTTGTCTGCATCATCGTAATAGAAGTAATAGCCAATAAACGAACGATCACATAGTTTCTGCAAACACTTTTGTATGGTTCCTCTCACACCGAAGTCATATAATGCACACCTTTTCCCCTTTTTCGGCAAAACCCCGGAAAGATACCGCACATAAGCATTTCTTTCCTGTCTGGCATTTTCCAGGATTTCAGGCATGTGTTTTTCCGCAAGCGATCTCCCCTCTTCAAACACAATTATTTTTTCCGGATCGTTCCCTTGGTATTCCAACCCCAGACGCATGCGAAAAAAAACATCCTGGCGTCCAAAATAAGGATCATTCAAACTGAGAAACACATCTTCCGCAGTAAAAAATGTGGCGACTAAACACAGTCTTCGGGAAGCGGGCAGATAAACGCCTTCCGGAAGTTCTGGACAGACTGCGCGTAATTCCTGATACAGTTTGTGAAAAAACCAGCCATCCCGCGCAAGAAACAAAATCTTGTCGATCGCATCAGCGCGGATACGGTCGAGAAACCAGGTCCAGAAGGTCTGGATCAGCGGGCCGAAAACGACATAACCGAAATCTTCCGGGTGAACGAGCGTGGGTTTTCCTTTGGAACCGGCCATGCAGAACGGATCGTTCATCAGGCGATCCTGAATCAGCCCCAGGGCAATGCGATCACCAAGGGAAGTCGCTTGCGCCGCTATCTCCCGCAGGGCGGATTCCTGCAACATTCGCGCTTCGCTCATGCAATGAAAGGCGGCAATGCCCGCTTTTTTGGCCTGCTCGATGTCGGCTTCCGGATTGTCGCCGATATGCAGGATAGTGGCTTGTCCGGCATATTGCCTGACACGTTGCCAGAGTTGCCCGGATTGCTTGCTGCCGCCTTCTTCGCAGGAAAGGAACAGTTTTTCAAAACCTGTCAGGCCATGTCGGCGCAGTTGCTCCAGAATCCACGGGGAAGGAAGATACATGTCGGAGACCAGAATGACCCGGCGTCCTGCTTCCAGCCATTGCAGAACCTGATTGCACAGGGTTTTTCTGGGAACCAGAAAGCGGGCTTCCGTTTCCAGTTCCAGCGTTTGTATCCGCGCGACCCATGTGTCGTCTACCGAAAAGTTTTTTTGCCATTCCCGGTAAATATCCGCGAAGGTATAAATATCACCGTATTTCTGTTGGCAAAGTGCTTCCGCCTGTTTGCGCTCCAGAGAAAAATTTCCGGGATAGCCGCACACGCTGGCCTGGCTGGCGACAATGGCAAAAATATCTTCCGGGGATGATGTTTTACGGGCAAGCAGGGTATCGAAGACATCCAGGGAAATCACTTCACAACCGGCGCTGGCGGCTTCCAGTTGCGTGAGCGTGACTTGCCAGTAAGGATGCTCGACATCCGTATTTTGCAAATGGGCGGGAGAGCCGTCCGAATAAAGCGCGGGAATACCGTATTGCGCGCAGAAATCGTGAATTCGCCTGTAAATGATTTCCCAATAATGCTGCCCCGCCGCGATCAGGATTGCGTCGGCATCCCTGGCGGCTTCCAAGGGGATGACCGTATAGTCCAGAAAAGGCTTCCCGATATTCACGCTGTCCCGATCCAGGAAGCCAATGATTCGGTATTGCTGTTGTTCGAGGACTTTCGCCATGTACCAGGCCATCGTGCCAACGCCATAAATCGCAATGCGGCTTTGTTTCGCAAATCGCCGGGCCAGATTTTCCGGCAAGGGCGCAAGAAGTTCTTCGAGATGCCTATCGTTCATTTTGCTGTCCAGGGTATGGTGTGCGAAACAACATCGCCAATCCCGATTCTGGCTTTCACATGGAAAAGCTACGGCGCTTTCACGCCTGGCAACGACAAGATGACGTGCGTCAGGTGATAACAGGCGATACTTTCAAGTCCGGACGAACATACAGCACGAAATCAAATACTGTCAAGCCTGGGGTGCAATCCAAAGTGTCGGTTGCGGGTAATTCGTCCCCTCATTTTCATCATTGCGAGGGGCGCGAGACCCGTGGCAATCCATGCGTTTTTCTGAATGGCTTCGTCGCTTTGCGCCTCGCAACGACGAAATTCCCGCCACTTTGGATTGCCCCCCTCCCCCGCGCGCGAACTACCCGATGCGTGATCGGCCAGACTCCTGTATCATTTCCCCGGAATTCTGGAAACGACATGCCTTCAGCAAAAATGAAATCTTCCCTGCCGCGCGCCATTGCCTTCTGGTACCTGAATACCCGCCCGAAATCCATCCCGCAAAGCCTGTGGCCGGCGGTTCTGGCGGTATGTTTCGCGGCGCGGACGGAAGGATTTTCCGGGATGCTCGCGGCCCTGGCGGTGCTGGGTGTGGTCTGCGGGCATCTGGCGGCCAATCTGTTCGACGACTATTTCGATTATCTGGAACGCAAGAGCGATTATCGTGACCATCTGAAACACGAAGGTTTCCGGGCGCGCATCGGCAAATGCCTGTACCTCACCTCCGGCCAGACGACGCTTGCCCAATTGCGCCGGGTCGCGCTCGGCTTCACCCTGTTTACGCTCTTTCTGGGCGGCGTGATTCTCTATTTTCGGGGTCTGGTCATTCTCTGGATCATGGGCGCGACCACACTTCTCTGCCTTTCCTATTCCGGGCCGCCCCTGCGGCTCAGTTACCGGGGCATGGGCGAGATCGCCATCGGCGTCCTGTTCGGCCCCATGAACATGCTGGGCGTGTATTACGCGGCCAGTGGCGAATTCAGCGCCCCACTCGCCCTTCTTTCCATTCCGGTCGGCCTTCTGGTGATGAACATCGTCTATGTGCATTCCATCATGGATTTCGTCCCCGACAGGAAAATCGGCAAACAGACCCTGGCCGTGCTGCTCGGCAGTACCACGGCCATGCTGGCGGTGCTTTTCTTCGTGGTTTTCTTTCCCTACGCCGTCATTTTTTACGGAATCTGGCGCGGTGATTTCTCCCCCGTTTATGGAATCTGGCTATTGACCCTGCCGATGGCCATTGCGCTTTTCCACCTGATGTGGCTCTATGTCCGGCACCCGGAACGCAGGATTTCCCGCCGCTTCTGGATGGGGCCGATGTCCGCCTGGCAGGAAGTGGAGCGGCTTGGCGTCGACTGGTTCTTCATTCGCTGGTTTCTGGCGAGAAACCTCCTTTCCGCGTTGTGCCTGCTCAGCATGGCCTTGTGTTTCGTCGCGCCATGAAACCCTTTCTTTACCTGCCGCTCTGGTTTTTCAAGACCCGTTTCCTGGGGAAAAGGATTCCCTTGCAATCGGTCGTCTTCATTTCCGACAAATGCAATCTGAAGTGCCGCCATTGCACGATCTACGCGCAAAGGGAAGCCATTGTCAAACCGCTGGAAACCGTTCGGCAAGACCTCGAATATTGCTACCGGCAGGGTTCGCGTTTCGTCGATTTCGAGGGGGGCGAGCCGACCCTGTGGCGCGACGGCGAACACGATCTGAACAGCCTCATTTGTCTGGCGAAGAAAATCGGCTTTTATTCCGTCACCGTCACCACCAACGCGACCCGGCCTTTTGCCGGCCTGGAGGCCGATTCCATCTGGGTCAGCATGGACGGCGTGGGGGAAAGCCACGACGCCATCCGCGGCGCGGGCACCTTCGCCCGTCTCGAAGAAAACATCGCAAGCTGCGGACATCCGCGCTTGAGCGTCAATATGGTCGTCAATCGCCTGAATCACACGGCGCTCGACGCAACCATCGAATTCGCCAGACAACATCCCAACATCAATTCCATTGCCATCAACCTGCACACGCCCTTTGCCGGGACGGAAGCGCTGGAATTGCCCGAAGACACCCGCCGCGCGGTGCTGGACAAGGTGATCGCCTACAAGAAGCGCGGCTACCCGATCATGAATTCCGCGGCGGGCCTGAAACGGATGCGGCAGCGCGATTTCGAGAAGTACTGCTGGATGGCGAATTTCGTGATGGTCGATGGTCGCCGCCTTGCCGAATGCAACGGCAAGAGCGAGGGATTGTGCGAGCGTTGCGGCTTTTGCATGGCGGGCGAAATGGCCAGCGTCATGAGTCTCTCGCCGGAAACCCTGCTCGCGGGCTTGAAACTGCGCGTAACCGGATAGCGAAGACGCCGAGAGCGGTTCATTTTTCCCGCACGATGGTTTCTTCCACGAAGCGGCTGCGATCCAGGGTCAGCTCCCAACTGGTGAGCAAACCGGCTTTGCCTTTTGTGACCGAGACGATGATGTAGCTGTAAAACGGCAGGGCGTATTCGCGGTCGTATTCGGAAGGAAGCGCGGGGTGATCGGGGTGGGAATGGTAAAAGCCCAGCACATCCCTGCCCTGCGCGCGCGCTTCGCTTTCTGCGCGTATAAAATCGTCGGCCTCGATGCGGAAGCGGTGATACTGCTCTTCGCTTTCCCGCGCGTTGTCGATGGGGAGGAGTGTTTCCACATGGCGGACGCCCGCGGCGTCCTGCGTGCCCAGCAGGACGCCGCAGCATTCGTTGGGATAGGCTTTTTCGCCTTCGGCGTGGATGGCGGCTTCCAGAGCACGGGCAAGCGTAATCACGCGCCTTCCTCCCAGAAAGTGGAGGAAGCGTAGCGCAGGCCGTTGTCGCAGAGCAGGGTGACGAGGGTAGCTCCCTGCGGCAGGGTACGGGCAAGCGCGAGCGCCGCCGCAACGTTCGCGCCGGAGCTGACGCCCACGTGCAGACCCTCATCGCGCGCCAGTTGCCGGGTCATGGCACAGGCGGCTTCGGTGTTGACGGTAAGGGTGCCATCCGAGAGTTTTTCGTCGAGAATGCCGGGACGCAGGGTGGAAGCCATGTGCTTGGTGCCCTCGATGCCGTGTAGGGGCGAATCGGGCTGCACAGGGTGGGTTTTGACGGCGGGATTGAACATCTTGAGCCGTCGCGCGGTGCCCGTAAAACTGCCGGAAGTGCCCATGATGGCGACAAAATGGCTGATGCCGCCCGCGGTTTGCTCCCAGATTTCCGCGCCTGTGTTCTGGTAGTGGGCAAGCGGATTGGCCGGATTGTTATACTGGTCGGGAAAAAAGTAGTGCTCCGGGTCGGCGTCCACGGCAGCCTTGGCGGCGAAATAAGCGCCGTCGGAACTTTCCAGCGGATCGGTTTCCACAATGGTTGCGCCATAGCTTTTGATGACCTGTTTGCGTTCGGGGCTGGCGTTGGCAGGCAGGTAAAGAATGACGGGAAAGCCCAGCGCCGCGCCAATCATGGCAAAGGCGATGCCGGTGTTGCCGCTGGTGGCGTCGATCAAGGTTTTGCCGGGGGCGAGCTTGCCGCTGACGAGTCCCTCCAGCACAATGGATTTTGCGGCGCGATCCTTGACGGAACCGCTGGGATTCAGGAATTCCGCCTTGGCCAGCAGGGTAATGCCGGGAACCTCCGCCGCGATCCGGTCAAGACGCAAAAGCGGCGTGTTGCCGACGGCATCCAGAATGCGGGTGGCAAAGTAATTCACATGACTCATGGTTTCAGTACCTGAAAATAGTGGCTGCCGTCCCGCTCCAGTTGCGCGACGAGGCCATATTCCCAATCGAGATAGGCTTGCATGGCGACGGGGCTGGCCTCCGTGCCCTCGTAGGGACGGCAGTAGCGGTCGCTGGCGGGATTTGCCAGTTTTTCTTCGGTCGTCAGCGGAAAACCGGCCGCCACCCAGGCGTTGGTGCCGCCCGCAAGGACAAGGACTTCCGCGTCCGGCAGCAGCGCCTGCGCTTCAGCTTGGGCATAATGTCCCAGCAGACCGGAAAGACAGGTGAGCACGTAACGTCTGGCCTTGGGCGTCACTGCCAGCGCCGCCGCGAGATCGGCGCGCAAGGCAAACCAGGCGCCAGGGATGTGGCCTTGCCGGTAGTTTTTGTGACGGGTGAAATCGAGGATCACCGGCGGCGCATCCGAAGCCAGCCATTCGGCGAGGGTTGCGGGAGAAACGCCGGGTACGCCGGGCAGCGGCGGCAGGGGAATCTGCCAGACGCCGGTTTCCGTCAGCGCCGCCAGATCGGTTTCACGGTAGATGAACACTTCCCAGGCCATTTGCGCGAGCCAGGAGGCAGTCATGGGGGCGCGTACACCCTCGGTATCGCACAGCACGATGCGCGCGCCGCGCACGGATGCGGTCATTTCCGTTTCCTGCACCAGTTGTCCGCCGGGGACATTCTGGAAACCGGGCAGATGTCCCGCCTGGTATTCCGCCGGATCGCGCACGTCGATGCAATAGGTGGTGCGCGTGGCGTCGGCCTGAAAGGCCGCGATTCCGGCACGATCGAGGGTGCGCGCGCCGGCGCGGCGGGCGAGCGCGGCGGCTTTTTCGGCGGCGCGCTGGCGCAGCGTCTCCGGGATGGCGGTGGGAAATTTGCGGCTTTGCTGGCGTTCCAGCGTCTGCCCTGCCAAGGTCCAGCCGATGGTGCCATTGCGCAGCGCCGCGACCGGATTGGCCAGTCCCCAATGGATGAGCGACTGTGTGCCGATGATGCTGCGCGTGCGTCCGGCGCAATTGACGATGACGCGGGTCTTCGGATCGGGTGCAAGCACGGGGACACGCAGCGCCAGTTCCGCGCCGGGAACACTGATGCTGCCGGGGATGCTCATCGTCTGGTATTCATCGAAGCGGCGGACATCGACGATGCGCACGTCGGCTTTGGCGTCCAGCAGGGTTTTGACGGCCTCGGCGGAAAGGGAAGGCGTTTTGAGCGTGGCGTCGACCAGTTCGCCAAAAGCTTTGCTGGGGACGTTCACATCGCGGAAAATTTCGCCGCCGGAATCCCGCCAGCCGCCCTGGCCGAAGACGCCGCCAGCGAGTACCGCCACTTGCGTATAGCCCAGTTCGGCCAGTTTTTCCGCCGCCCGTTCCGCTCGCCCGCCCGTTGCGCCCGCATCGTCTACGGTGACGACCGGCACATCGCGCCGGGGCAGGCGGCTGAAGGCTTCCAGCTCCAGGCGGGAGAGCGAAATCTGCGCGGCAAAGAGCGGATGCCCTTCGGCGTGCGGCGCTTCCTCGCGCACGTCGATCAGGGCAATCTCGCGGCGTTCCAGAAGCGCGGCGCGGACTTCGGCAAAGGGGATGCGAGCGGCGGACATGCAACTTCAGTTCCAGAGATTGGGAACGAGTGCGTTGACATAGCCGGAAACAAAGGGTTTCTGCACGCCCGTGATGGGGTCAATGACGTGCCGGGAAACCCGTCCAATGTTGCGGCCATAGACATGGATGCTGACCGAAGGCCGATCGGAAAGGTTGTTGGAAACTTCGTGCACATCACCAATATGGGGTGAAACGGCGGTGACTTCGCCGACGTGCAAAACCCCTTCGCCGCTTTTGCGGTAGCTGCCATCGCCCTGTTGCTGGAAGGTGATTTCCTTCTCCTCGCCCTGCAAGCCGCCGACGATGCCCCAGGTGAGGTGATCGTGCACCGGCGTTTTCTGTCCGGGGCCCCAGACAAAGCTGACGATGGAAAGGCGATCCAGCGGATCGGCGTAGAGCAGGTATTGCTGATAGTGATCGGGATGCGGCGCCTTGAAGGCTTCCGGCAGCCATTCGGCGGAAGAAACCAGGGTGGCAACCAGCTTTTTACCTTCAACGAGGATCGCCGCCTCGTCTGGCTTTGTCTCCAGCAGACGGGTGATGTCTTCGACGAAGGTGAGGAGTTTTTGCGCGCTCATGAAAAAAGTCTCCGTGTCGTGCGCCGTTGTGGCGCGGAGGCGGCATTATGAAAGAAACGCATGGCGCCGTTTGGAACGATTGGGACTATGGTTATAACCAGGCATGGAACTTCCTGCAAAACCCGGAACCCCGCAGCGCGCGGGCGATGAAAATCATTGACGCATTGCAATCATCATTTTGCGATGCGTTGAATATCCACAACAACGGAAGCCTTGTATTGTTTCCATTTGATCAGGATGACATAGGATCGAGGTGAAACCACAGTATTCAGCCAGTTTTCATGCGTTGTGGCCGTGACCACCGGCACCGAAATTTCCATGGTATCGCCGAAATGTTGGCGCGCATTGCCCGCAATGGTATTGGCGACTTCGCCTACCGTATCCAGCAGATGCTCTTCGGTATGATTCAGCTCCTTCATCATGAGTAGAAGATGCCTGACCATGCCGCGCGACGCGGAAAAATAAACGCGCCCAGAAAAGCTTCCGGAAAGACTGATGTGGCCTATCAGCTCGAAAGTGGTCGCGGAAACGCCACTTTCCACAAGGTAGGCAGACCGGATTTCAGCCTTTTCTCCTGTCGTCTGATAAAAATAGGCGCTCACCGCATCCACGAAACTGTGAATATCTTTTTCATCGATGTCGCTCATGACGCCGTCAACTCCAGAAAAGCGACTACCAGTTCATCGTCGGAAAATGGTTTGTAGAGAAACCCTCGCGCGCCTTTCTTCAGGGTTTTCAGCGCCGTTGCCTTGTCACTCAGGGCCGATATGACCAGGATGTTGCAATCGGGATTGATCTGGATCATTTTTTCCGTGCAGGCAACGCCATCCATCTCCGGCATGGTAATGTCCATGGTCACAAGTTCCGGCATATGCTTCAGGAAGAGATCTATGGCTTCCACACCGTTTTGCGCCATGCCAATCACCTGGACGAAGTCCAGCTTGGGATGGTTCAACGTCCGCGCGACACGACTCCTGATAATCTTGGAGTCGTCAACAATCAGCAACTTCATCTTGAACCTCAGACCGTTATCTCGAACCGGATATGAAATTCAGTAAACAGGTCGGCATGGCTTTTGATCTGCAGATGACCGTTGAAGTTTTTTATTTTTTCCACGACTACGTCCAGCCCAATGCCATGTCCGGCATCCCGGTTTGCCGTCGTCGCGGTGGAGACGCCTGGCAGGAAGAGTTGGGACACGATTTCATGATCGCTCAAGCCAGCGGCTTCCTCTTGGCTCATCTGACCGTTTTTCACAAAATGTGCGCGCAGGCGCTCAGGAACAATGCCACGCCCATCGTCACGCACGACGAAATCGTAATGCGTATTGTCCAGGCGTTCGCACCACAGATGCAATTTTCCTTTCTCTGGCTTGTGCGCCATCGCCCGTTCAGCGGGCGTTTCGATGCCATGCGTCAGGGCATTGCGCACCAGTTGGATGGAAATGCCCTGCAAGTCCTGCGATATGCGTCCCGGCAGGGTTTCAAGCATCTCCAGCTTGCAGAAGATTTCAACCTCTTTGTTCTGGTCTTTTGCGATGCGCTGCGCCAGACTGGCGATCTGACTGGCAATGCGCGGTGTTTTTACCGCCTGTTCGATTTGCGTGCCCTTGTTCCCCAGGACTTCGCCAAAGCGCGCGATGATCTCGGACAGCGAGGAATAACGTTCGTAAAAACCTTCCAGCAGTACCGTAATGCGCAGCATGTGATCGCCTGTCACTTCGTCCCCGCTTTCGCGTATGGCGATCATTTCCTTCTCGCATTCATGCGCGTAGGCTTCCAGCACGTCGACGCCCAGCACTGCCGCTTCGCCCTTGATGCCATGCACGATGCGCAAAATGTTGTTGAGCGTATGCTGATGACGATGGTCATCCTGACTCAATTCCTTGTTGATCTGCGCCAGTTCCTGGTCGACATTGGCAAGGAATTGCTGCAAGGCGCCGAAATCGTTGCCCAAAAGCCGCAAGAACGCCTCGACTTCGGTCTTTGACTGTTTCTTGGCCTGTTCGAGCCGCTGCATCAACGATACCTGCTCGGTGACATCCTGCACCGTCACCAGCAGGTGCGAGATCTGGCCGTCCATGATGGCGCGGTTGAAGAAGAAGGTCAGGTAACTCTGCTGGGTCGCGCCTGCCTGATCCGTTGTCGTGATCGGGACATTGGTCAGGGGGTTGAGACTGGTGACCAGCGATTCCTTCACCCGGTCGCCGAGCAACAGCTCAATATAATCCGTCGCGGCATCAAAAACATTTTGGGGAACCATTTCCCGGAGCACCGCGATGAAATTCATGCCGGGAGATATATTCCTGCGCAGCATTTTCGGCAGCGATGCGGAAAACTGCGTTCCCAGCGTTCCATCCTTGTTCAGCAGGAAAAGCCCTTCATGCACCGTCGAGAGAATTTCAGTGGTTTCTTCCTGCGCCTTGGTGATTTGTTCATCGCTGCGCATCAAATCCCGGATGGAAACGACAACGGTATAGGCAAAATTACCCAGCGCCACGAAAACGCCCAGGATCAGGATGACCCGCAGAAAATGCGCCCGGGTGTTGGCGACCAGTTCCAGATCGGAAGTCAGGTCATTCATGAGGCGCAGGATTTCGAGATTGTTGTCCCGCGCGAAGGAAACCGCCGCTTCGACCTGAGCCGGGCTGAAATTCCGGTTGCCGCCCAGCAATGGCCGCAGCTTGTCGAGATAGGGCTCCCAGATGACATAGGTTTTTGCCACGAGATCCCGGGAAATATCCGTATCGACCTGCGTCAGGAATACCTTGTTGCCATCGCCGCCCGTGACGGTATCGCCATCGCGGAAACCTTTCAGCGTGGAATCGAAAAGGTTGACGACCAGATCCAGTTCTTTCAGATCACGCGCCACCTCTGCTTCATCCCCGGTTTCCAGGCTGCGCTGCAACAGCAAGAGCACCTTGGTCGTGCGCTGCGAAAGCATCCGCTGCCGTCCGGACAGATTGATCGACACCGCGGATTCATTGGCCTTGAAAGTACCGTAAAAATTGATGCTGATGACCAGCGAATCCGCAACCACAAACAAAATTACCGCAAGAATGATGGTACGGTATTTCGCAAAAATGCTATGCCTGTGTTTCACCATGATTGCCCGTAGTTGTCTGTAGTTGCCATGTAATTCCCCCTGTTTTTACCGCATTCCGGAGGATGATAGCATACAACCGGAAGGAAAATGGCGTGAACCTTGAGCCTCTTGCAAAACTATGTCGAAGGTGTGTTTTTGCTGTTGATACACCATCAAGTTGTTGATTTTCATGAATTTATTGGTGTTGGCCTCTGGTTTTGCAAGAAGCTCGGAGGACATGGTGCGGCGCGCTGTGCCGGATGAAATGCCTGTTGGAGACATGGTCTTTGACCTTGCGTCCGCAAGCTCCGGGAGGCAAAATCATTGACTACATGTGCCGACGTGAAATCATGGATGGCAATTCATCGATAGCCTGTGCCAATGCGCCAGTGGCGTCAGCACGGCGTTTGTCCGCGTCGTGGAACCTGTGATTTTCACTACCAATGGCTACGGTCGAAACCCCGGCCTGAAGACCGGGGTTCCAACCTTCGCACCTTTCTTGCGGGCGGGGTTTCAAACCGGAGTTGGTTTCACGATGAATCCTCCGGAGACGCAACCAGATCCAGATTGCGTCACCAGCGAGACGCGCAGGCGGCAAACAGGGGCGGCAAAAACTGCGGACGATTCCGGCAAGACAGAGGGAAAAGCAGACGAAAATCCGCGCCATATCCGGGTTTTCACAGGCTGGCACACTCCCTGCTTTGAAAGCGTCATGCAGGGCGCGTTTGCCGGATGAAGCCGTTCAGACGCGCCGTCTTCAAGGAAAATGCCTCGTAGAAAACAAAAGGAGAACATCATGGGTTTCCAACAAGGTTTGAGTGGTTTGAACGTCTATTCCAAGGCGCTGGATGTGGTGAGCAACAACATTGCCAACGCGAGCACGGTAGGCTTCAAGACTTCCCAGGCACATTTTGCCGACCTCTATGCGGGAGCACTCTACGGCGCGACCAACAAACAGATCGGGATTGGCGCCACGCTCATAGCGGCGCAGCAATCCTTTACCCAGGGCAATATCTCCGTCACCAACAATCCGCTGGATATTGCGATCAACGGCAACGGCTTTTTCCGAGTGCAGAAAAGCCCGAATGACATGAGCGGTTATTACACCCGCAATGGCCAGTTTCATATCAACAAGGACGGCTATATCGTCAATTCCAACGGCACTTATCTCACGGGCTATGCGCCACGAGAAGATGGCGAAAGCGTCAACTACGCTTCCATCGTGCCGCTTACCATCGGCACCGGCGGTATTCCGCCGCAGCAGACCGGCTGGAGTTCCAGCGTCAATGCTGAAAAGTCGGGGCTGATCGTGGGCGCGAATCTGGACGGACGCGACAAAAAATCCGTTTCCACCACCAGCACGCCGCCGGATGACCCCAGTTGGCACGTCTTGCAGCCCTTCACCTGGGATAACACCTTCAATGCCGACATGTATAACTGGTCGACCTCGGCCACCATCTATGACCAGACCGGCGCGACGCATACCCTGACCAACTATTACGCACGCTGGAGCGATACCGGCCCCGATTCGCGCAAATGGGAAGTCTATACGGTGATCGACGACAAATACCTTGTCCCCGGCGCCGGCACGCTGGCGAGCAACCCCGGTTCGGCCACGCTTGCCTTCAATGCGGACGGTACCATCGACATGGCCAATTCTTCCCCGGCGGGTAGCGCGCGCGTGCCTCTGGATTTGAGCGCGGTCACCATGCAGGACAGCACGATCGTCGACCTCACGGACGATGTTGGCGTCGGGGATCACAAATGGTTCACGCAGACTGCCGGTACGGCCTTCTTCATGGATTTGGCACAAACCACCCAGTTCGGCATCACGTTCAATACCGATTCCATCGTACAGGATGGTTATGCGCCGGGCACGCTCACCAATCTTTCGACTTCCGAGGAAGGTTATTTGCTGGGGACTTACAGTAATGGACGCTCCAAGGTGATGGGGCAGATTGCGCTGGTGGAATTCCAGTGTCCGGAACGGTTGCAAAGCATTGGCGACAACATGTGGATTGAATCCTGGGAATCCGGTCAGCCCACCACAGGCGCACCGGGGGCGGGCACACGCGGCATTCTGGAAGGCGGCTCGGTGGAAGATTCCAATATCGATCTCACCAAGGAACTGGTCGACATGATCGTCTATCAGCGCAACTATCAGGCCAACGCCCAGACCATCAAGACCCAGGATTCCATCCTGCAAACCCTGGTGAATCTGCGGTAAGCGGAAACGGGTTCAAACAGAGAAATATCATGGATCGTCTGATTTACACCGCCATGACGGGCGCCAAGCACGTCTTCATGCAGCAGGCGGGCGTCGCCAACAATCTGGCCAACGCCAATACCTTGGGGTTCAAGGCGCAGATGCATCGCTTCCAGGCCGTGCCCATTCTGAGCGAAGCCATGCCCAGTCGCGCCTTTGTCGTCGATGAATCCATCCAGAACATCTTCGACGAAGGCCCCATTCTGCACACCAGCAATCCGCTGGACATCGCGGTACAGGGCGCGGGCTGGATTGCGGTGGCTTCGCCCGACGGCAATGGCGAGGCCTATACCCGCGCCGGGGCGCTGGAAATCGACGTCAATGGCATCCTGCAAACCAAGAGCGGCTTTGTCGTCATGGGCGACGGCGGCCCCATTGCCATTCCGCCGGACAACAACATCACCATCGGGGCGGATGGCACGGTATCGCTGGTGCCCACCTTCGGTGCGCCGAATGTGGTCAATGTGATCGGGCGCATCAAGCTTGTCGATCCGCCGGAAAGCGATCTGGAACGTTCCGGCGACGGCCTCTTTCGCCTGAAGGATGGCGGCATCGCGCCGCTGGATGAAAATGTGCAGGTGAGTTCCGGCAATCTGGAGGGCAGCAATGTCAATCCGGCAGAAGCGATGGTGCGTCTCATCAGCCTTTCCCGGCAGTTTGAAATGCAGATCAAGCTGCTCTCCAACGCCGACCAGAATGCCCGTCAGGCCGACCAGTTGCTGAGCCTGAACAACTGACTGATTCAATAAAGGAAAACTCCCATGATCCGCTCACTCTGGATTGCCCGCACCGGGCTGGACGCGCAACAGACCAATATCGACGTCATTTCCAACAACCTGGCGAATGTTTCCACCACCGGCTTCAAGAAGTCGCGCGCGGTGTTCGAGGATTTGCTCTATCAGGTCATCCGCCAGCCGGGAGCGCAGACCTCGCAGCAGACCCAGTATTCCAATGGCCTGCAACTGGGAGTCGGCGTGCAGCCGGTTTCCACCGCCCGGATTTTTACCCAGGGCAATCTGCAATTGACGGAAAACGCGCTGGATGTGGCGATCAACGGACACGGTTTTTTCCAGATTCTGCTGCCGGATGGCACCACTGCCTACACCCGCAGCGGCTCCTTCCAGAAGGATAGCCAGGGCAACATCGTGACCCCGGACGGGCATCCGCTGCAACCCAACATCAATATCCCGGAAAACGCCATTGCGCTCACCATAGGGCAGGACGGCACCGTTACCGTCACCGAACAGGGCAACCCGCAGCCGCAGCAGATCGGGCAGATTCAGGTCGCCACCTTCATCAATTCGGGCGGTCTGCAATCCATCGGCAGCAATCTCTTTCTGGAAACCGGCTCTTCCGGCGCGGCCACCCCCAACACCCCGGGACAAAACGGCGCGGGACAACTGGAACACCAATACATCGAAACCTCCAATGTCGATGTGGCGGAAGAACTGGTGACCATGATCACGGCGCAACGCGCCTACGAACTCAACGCCAAGGTGGTCACCACCTCCGACCAGATGCTGTCGCGGCTGTCGCAGATGTAAGGGCTGAGGGAAGGCGCGTGCAAAATGGCGGCGAGGTTTGCCGCCATTCCGGTGTTACGTCGGCTGTTCCTGCTGCAGAAACGCCCGAAAGCGTTCCAGATCCATCGCCTGACCATAGAGAAAGCCTTGCAGGCGGGTACAGCCGATGCTGCGGACAAATTCCAGGGTTTCCGGGGTTTCCACGCCTTCGGCGATCACGTCGACGCCCAGTGTATGGGCAAGGTCGGCGATGGCGCGGGTGATTTTCTGGTCGCGCGGTCTGGTGGACTGGATGAAGCGTTTGTCGATCTTGATTTCCTGTACCGGCATACGTTGCAGCCAGGCCATGTTGGCATAACCGGAGCCGAAATCATCTATGGAAAGGCGACAGCCCAGTGTGCGCAGGCGCTGCATCACGATGCAGGTTTCCCGTGTTTCCTGTACGGCGGCGGTTTCCGTGATTTCCAGGGTCAGGCGCTCCGGCGGCACGCGCCAGAGCGCGAGCGACTGGCCGACGAGATCGGGCAACTCCAGATCCAGCAAATCTCTTGCGGTCAGATTGACGGCAAGACGGACATCAGGGTATCCACTGTCGGTCAATTGGGCAAAATATTGCGCTGTGCGCTGAAAAAGCCAGCGGTTGAAGCGCGCGCGCTGCCCGATTTCTTCCAGAAGGGTAATGATTTGCTGAGGCTCGATTTCGTTGCTTTCCCCTGGCGGAGACCAGCGCAGCAGGGCTTCAGCGTGGCGGCAGGAAAGATCGGTCAGCGTCAGTTGCGGTTGCAGAAAAAGCTGCAATTCGTTTTTGTGCAACGCCTCTTGCAAATGCTGCAACAGGCGGCTGCGGCGGACGTTGTCCTGCTCCATGCCGGGGTGGTAAAGCGCAGTGGGTTCACGCATCCTGTCCGCGTACCAGAGCGCGATACGGGCGGACTGGAGGAGATGGTCGGGATCATCGCCGTGATCGGGCGCGAAAGCACCGCCGCAGGTTGCCAGAAACTCGAAGGGGTCGCCCGGAAACTGGGGAGCCTCCACGTGCAAGGCGCGCTGCATCCGCAGCATGGCAAGCTGCACCGAGGCCGGGCTGGGGAGCGTCGGCAAGAGCACCAGCCATTCCCGTTCGGTGAGGGCGTAAATCTGATCCTGCGGGCGCAGGGCGCTTGCCAGACGCAGGGTCACGTGTTGCCGCAGGGTGTTTGTGTGCTCTGGGGAAAGCCGCAGGAGACCCGCGTCCTGGCGCAGGGCAATGGTGACAACGCCATGATGCGCAACCTCCCCCGTGCCATGCGCGTCTTGCGCCAGCAAGGCGGCAAGGTCGGCCATGGCCTGCCGGCTGCCGCGCAGGCCGGTTTGGGCGTCGTGATCGGCAAACTCAGGCAAGATAAAAATCCATGGGGTTGATGCCGTAGGCGTCTTCCGGCAGGGAATGGGCGATACGATAACAGTCTTCGCCGGTGGGCACCAGCGGCTCCATCAGGAGGTCTATGCTGCGTGGCCGCTTTTCCAGGCGCTTGTCCGTGTCCAGGATGATGAGCACACGCGGACTCAAACGCCGCGTTATGTTTTGCTGGATGACCACGCCAACCTCACCGGTATTGAGTTCCACCAGCGAACCGATTGGATAAATTCCCATGCACTGGATGAACTGGTCGACCACGGTTTCCCGGAACTTGCTGCCGCGCAATTTGACCAGTTCGGCGATGGCTTTCCGGGTCGACAGCGGCGGCGCGTAAGGGCGCTGGCGGATGATGGCGCAATAGGTATCGACGAAGCCCGCAAGCTCGGCGTAGAGATCGATGACGTCGCCCTTGAGCTGGCTTGGATAGCCGCTGCCGTCGATGCGTTCGTGATGACGCTCCACCGTTTCGAATACCAGCCGGTCGGTTTCAGGCAAACGCGCGAGAATGGTGAGCGAGGCATCCACATGGGAGCGCATCAGGGCATATTCTTCGTCGGTCAGGCTTTCTTTCTTGCAGAGCAGATCCGGCGGCAGAAGCACCTTGCCGATATCCTGCATCAGACCAATCATGCCCAGCCGCTCCACGTCCTTTTGCGGCAGGCTCAGGAAATTCGCAAACACCATGAGATGCACGGAAACATCCAGCGCGTGCGTGTAGGTGTAGCCATCGACGCGATGCAGGCGGTTGAGCCAGAGAATGGCGTCGGAGTTGCGCCGGACGCTGGCCGTGAGCTTGCAGAGCAGACCCTCGATGGGTTTGAGATCCAGCGGATCATCCTGTTGCAACGTTTCACCCAGATATTGCATGGTTTCACGCAATTCCGTGAAAAAAGCATGCGCGTAAAGAATTTCCTCTTCCAGCGCGCTGCCTTGGGTTCCATGGTGAACTGCAGGTTCTTTCCCCGGCTGCCTGACTTCGCCGTTTTTCACTTGCCGCGCAACTTCCGTAAAGGAGAGCTGAACGGGCTTGCTGTCATTCAACAGCGCCTCACAGCAATCGCAGACGGAAAACCGCAAATCCACCGTCACGGTGGCGCACAGGGAGGACAGCAGATCGATCTGGCTCTGGTGATGGATCAGGATGCCCTGCAAGGGAAAGGGCGTACCCAGCCAGGGACGATCCAGTTCAGTGACAAACATGCCGGGACGCAGGGCGGAAACCGGCAGGATGTGGATGGAATGCCGGGAACCGGCCGGGGCGAACACGGTTCTAGCAGAAAAAGAAGGCAATTTTTTTATTCTGGTCATGGTCTATTGGAGCAAAGAGAAGCACGGTGCAGTGGCACGGTGCAGTGTTTCCTTGTGTAAATTGTACACTGTTTCTGTTGTCCGTTTCTCGCTGCGAAAAGCGCCCCGCTATCCCGCAACCGCGAGAAAGAGGGTGCGTAATGGTGTATCACCGATCTGGCGGCTCCAGTGGCCATGCCGGGCAGGGTCGAAAATTTCGCCTTCGGGCAGGAGATCGTTGGAAAAAAAACCTTCCCCGGCGTGGAAAACGCGGGAGCTGCCGTCACGCAGGCCAATTTCCATCATTCCAGCGAGGATGATCGTCCACTGTGGGCGGGTAGTGCAGTGATAGTCGCTGCGAAAGCCGACGGGACTTTCCCGGAACTGATAACCCGTGGCGGGAAAAACAGCGGAAAGCCGCGCCTGTGGCGTGCCTTCGGCGAGCGGCAACGCCGTTTCGCGGAAACGCGCGTGACCGTCGGTGTCGGTGTAAAGCTCGATGCGGGGGAAAGTGGAAATCATGGGAGAACGCATGTCGTCAGGGGGAAGGCGGGTTGTCATGAGGGCGCACGCGGTCGCCGGAACCGTGTCCGACGAGGGTCAGCAGGATATAGCGAACATAGTTTTTTACATTCAGTGTCGCCAGCATCTTGGCGTCGGCCAGGGCGAGCAGTTCGGGGGTCGACATGTCGATGCCCGCGATTTGCGCAAGGCCGGTGATGCCGGGACGCGCCGCGAAAACCCCGTGCCGCGCCCGCGCCGCGATCAGCTCCTGTTGGTTGAAAAGGCAGGGACGCGGCCCCACCAGGCTCATGTCGCCGGTGAGCACATTCCACAGTTGCGGCAACTCGTCGAGCTTCGTCCGGCGCAAAAAAGCGCCCCAAGGCGGAATGGCGCTGGCGTCCGCCAGATGGGTGGCGACAGAAGCCGTATCTGGCCGCATGGTGCGGAATTTGATCAGCGTAAACGGGCGCTGCCAGCGCCCTGCCCGCGTTTGCAAAAAGAGGGGGGAACCCATGCGAAACAGGCCGATTCCCCACAGGACAAGCAGCAGAGGCGAGACGAAGAGCAGGCCGAAAAAAGCGAACATCACGTCAAGGACACGCAGCACATCAGGCTCCTGAAACAGGTTGCCCGGCTGCGCACATCCGCTGGATGCCCTGGGCCAGCGTGTGCCGCGGCTGCCAGTCGAGCGCCGCGCAGGAAAGCGCCGGGTCAAGCTGGAAGGCGGAAGTCAATCTGGCGTAACGCGCACCCTGCCCCAGCAGCGCGCAGGCACGCCGGAGCAGCGCGGGCGGCAGGGGAAACAGTCGCGCAACCCGCCCCTGTGCCGCCGCAAGCGCGCGGAGAAATTCCGGCAGGCGTGCGTCATCGCGGTCGGAAACCAGCAGGATGCGCCGGGCGGCGGCAGGGTGGACGGCGGCGACAGTGAGAAAATCCGTGAGGTTGTCAAGGCCGACATAGCTGCGCCGCGCCGTAATGGCGGCGAAGGGAAGCGGCAAGCCGGAAGCGGCAAGTTTCAGAAGCGCGCGCATATTGCCCCTGACCCCTGCGCCATAGACCAGCGGCAGGCGCGCGATGGCAATTTCCAGACGGGGGAAATTCGTCAGCAGGCGAACTTCCGCTTCCCGCTTGGAACGCGCGTAGGCATCGCCGGGAGCCACCGGGCTGGCTTCCGTGAATGGCATTCCGGGGGGCGAAGCCTTGCCGTAAACCGTGGCGGAACTGGCAAAGACGAGGCGCGCAACCCGCGCGTCTTCCGCCGCCTGCGCCACGGCCAGCGTCACGCCCACATTGGCGCACTGGTAACACGCTTCGACCTCGGCGCTGGTTTTGTCCTTGTCGTCCCGGTGCGCGATGCCCGCCAGGTGAAACACCACGTCGCGCCCCCGGCAGGCTTCGCGCCAAACATCCGGGGATTCGCCAAAGCGCGGGACAGAAACAATTTCCAGTTCAGGCAACACCTGCCGCAAGACGGCGGCGCTGGTCTCATGAGCGGCACTGCCGCGCACCTGCCAGCCGGCGTGCAGCAGATGACGGCAGAGCGCGCGTCCGATGAAACCGCCCGCGCCAGTGACGAGGGCGCGAAGAGGGGGGGGGGTCATGGGAGCAGGAACAGCGAGGCCAATCCCAGGAAAATGAAGAAACCGCCGGAATCGGTCAACGCGGTAATCATGATCGAGCCGCCGACGGCGGGATCGAAGCCCAGGCGCTGGCGCAGCATGGGAATGCCGACGCCCGCGATGGCCGCGAGCAACAGGTTGAGCGTCATGGCGGCGGTCATGACCACGCCCAGCTTGGGATTGCCATAGAGCCAGAAGGCGAGCAGCCCCAGAAGACCGCCCCAGATGAGACCGTTGGCGAGCGCCACGCCCATTTCCTTGCGCAGCAGGCGGCGGGTGGCATCCGGTTTGACCTGTCCCATGGCGATGGCGCGCACGATCATGGTGATGGTCTGGTTGCCGGAATTGCCACCTATGCCCGCGACGATGGGCATCAGCGCGGCGAGCGCCACCAGTTGCGCAATCGCGCCTTCAAACGCGCCGATGACGCGCGAGGCGACAAAGGCCGTGACCAGATTGAGCGCCAGCCAGGCCCAGCGGTTTTTCACCGAATCCCAGACCGGGGCGAAAAGGTCTTCTTCTTCCTTCAGACCCGCATGCGCCAGTTGTTCAGCTTCCGAAGCCTCGCGGATAAAGTCCGTGACCGCCATCAGGGTGAGCCGCCCGATCACCTTGCCTTCCGCATCCGTGACCGGCGCGGAATTGAGGTCATAACGGCCAAACGCCTGGGCGGCATCCTCGGCGGCGTCTTCGGGATGAAAGCGCACCACATCGGTTTTCATCGCCGCCGCGACAGCGGTGTCGGGATCGTTGATGAGCAGGTCTTCCAGCGGCAGCACGCCAACCAGGCGATCTTCCCGGTCGATGACGAGAATCTTGTCGGTATGTTCGGGGAGTTCGGTAAAGCGGCGCAGATAGCGCAGCACGACTTCCAGCGTCACATCGCCGCGCACCGTCACCATGTCGAAATCCATCAGCGCGCCGACGGAATTTTCAGGATAGGAAATGGCGGCGCGCAATTGTTCGCGCTCTTCCGAGGGCAGCGCCTGGAAGACGTCCTCCACCACTTCCTGCGGCAGATCGGGCACGAGGTCGGCGAGTTCGTCGGTATCCAGGGTTTCGGCGGCGGCGACGAGTTCGTGCCGCGCCATGGATTCGATCAGGGTTTCCCGCACCGCGTCCGAGACTTCGAGCAGGATTTCCCCATCCCGCTCGGCCTTGACCAGATCCCAGACGATGAGCCGCTCTTCCAGCGGCAATGCCTCCAGCACATAGGCCACATCCGCCGGGTGCATTCTGTCCAGCTTTTGCCGCAGGCGATGCAGCAGCGCCTCGTGGTTTTCCACCGCCGTGGCGTCCGGCGGCGCAGGCGCTTCCTCGCCCTCCGTTTCCATCGGCTTCAACCAGGCAAGCAGGGTTTCCACCTCGAAAAGGTGATCCTGCAAATTGTCCTGTTCGTTTTGTTGGATTTCGTCGAGCATGACGCACCGCCGGGAAAAGGGGCGGCTATTCTAGCATCCCGAATGTCGCGTGTTTCGTCGACGACCTGTACGTATGCGATGACTCACAGGGGATTCCGGCTATTTCGCGCCGCGATGCGGCGGTTTGGTCTGCTGGCACGGCGAAGCCACCTGAAAGGGACTCTGTGCCCCCCTCACGCTGTCTCACGCGGGCGGCGGGCGGGGTTCCGTTGCTTCAAAGAGCTGGCGCAGACTGGCGACACTTTCCCCGAATCCGGCGCGTTCGTTGAAATTCTGTTGCAAAAATCGCTCCATGCCGGGATAAAGCCGCACCGCTTCATCCAGAACCGGATCCGAACCCGCGACATACGCGCCCACCGTAATCAAATCGCGGGCGCGCTGGTAGCGGGAAAACAGCACCTTGAAGCGCCGGATCAGCTCAAGGTGCGACGGATCGACGAGGTTGACCATGGCCCTGCTGATGGATTGCTCGATGTCAATGGCCGGATAGTGACCGGCATCGCCCAGCGCGCGAGTGAGCACGATATGTCCGTCCAGAATGGCGCGCGCGGAATCGGCAATCGGGTCCTGCTGGTCATCGCCTTCGACCAGCACCGTATAGAAGGCCGTGATGGAACCGCCGCCTGCCGGGCCGTTGCCCGCCCGTTCCACCAGTTGCGGTATCCGCGCAAAAACGGAAGGCGGATAGCCGCGCGTCGCGGGCGGCTCGCCAATGGCCAGCGCGATTTCCCGCTGCGCCATCGCATAACGGGTGAGCGAATCCATGATGAGCAGCACCTGTTTACCCTGATCCCGAAAATATTCGGCCAGCGTGGTGGCATAGGCCGCGCCCTGCAAACGCATCAGCGGCCCTGTATCGGCGGGCGCGGCGACAACGACCGAGCGCGCCAGACCCTCCTCCCCCAGAATCTGCTCGATGAATTCCTTGACCTCGCGCCCCCGCTCGCCGATCAGGCCGACGACGATGATTTCCGCGCTGGTATAGCGCGCCATCATGCCCAGCAGCATGGATTTGCCCACGCCGGAACCGGCGAACAACCCCATCCGCTGTCCCTGCCCGACGGCGAGCATCGCGTTGATGGCGCGCACGCCCACATCCAGCACGCGCTCGATCGGCGCGCGGTGCATCGGATTATAGGGACGGCTTTGCAGGGAACGCTGCGCTTCCGGCGCCAGCGCGCCCTTGCCGTCCAGCGGCCGCCCGACGCCATCCAGCACCCGCCCCAGCAGGGATTCGCCGACCGGCACCTTTTTCGCGCGATCCGTCATCCGCCGCCGCCGGGGCGCCTTGCGCCCAACCTGAAGCGGCGCAACCGGCGTTTCCACCACCTGCACGGCGGCTCCGGGCGACAGGCCATAGACGTCATCCGAAGGCATCAGATAGAGCTTTTCCCCCGCGAAGCCGACCACCTCGGCTTCCACCGGCGCACCGCCCTGCGGCGTGATTCTGCATGTGCTGCCCAGCGGCAGCTTGAGGCCGGAGGCTTCCATCACGAGACCATTGATGCGGGTCAGATGCCCACGCGCCAGAATCGGCTGCGCCTGCTCCACGACGACCTTCGCCTGTTCCACGAGGGAACGCCAGCGTTCCAGGCGCTCGTCAGCGCTCCCTGCGCCGCTCATCTTCACGCTCCGCATTGAGGAGGAAATCGTCCCCGGACAGGACAACGCCC
>JAISWQ010000144.1 GCA_031271025.1 Zoogloeaceae bacterium
GCGAGGTCAGTTTCCAGCGGCAGCGGGTCGCCGTTCATGCGGCTGGCGAGGAGGTCGGCCATCAGCGCCGCCCAGACGATACCGCGCGAGCCAAACCCCTGCACGCACCACAAACCAGGTTGTGTCGGCATGTGGCGGCGGAAAGGACGGTCTGGAACCGGCACAGCGCCGACGATGGGCAGGCGATCCGGCGACATGGGGCGAAACCCCACCCTTCCCGGCAGGGCGGCAATGCTTTCTTCCGCCAGCGGCGGCACGAAACCCGGCAGCAACTGCGCGAGCTTCGCCAGATTTTCCGCATGATCTGCCGCCCGCAAACCGGGGGACGCATCTTCCAGATGAAAACTCGCGCCCGCCACCATCACCCCGTCCACTGCCGGGGTCACATAGCCCTTGCCGCACACCAGGAACGGCATGGGGACCATGCCCTGTCCCCGCGCCAGCCACGTGACCTGTCCGCGTGCGGATTTTTGCGGCAGCCACGCGAAGGGCGCGAATCCCGGCGCGGCCACGCCCGCCGCCATGACAAGATGCGGCGCGCTGGAAAGTTCCACGCCCGCCGCGTCCAGCGCCCGCCACAATCCGCCCACCCGTTCGACGCGGGCAACCGTGAGACCGGGGCGAAAGCGGATACGTTCCGGGTCACAAAGCAGATTGGCGCGGCACAGCGCAAAGGGCTGCGCCCAGCCTCCCTGCGGGAACCACCAGCCGCCGCGCGGCACGTTGCGCCCCAGCAGGCGGGAAGCCGCCGCCGCATCCAGAAAGGTCACGTATCCGGCGGGCGCGGCAAGCCGTTCGACAGCGCGGCGCTGCAAGGCTTCCTGCGCCGCGTCGCGGGCAAGGTGCAGCGCGCCGGTTGCACCCCAGCGTACCGGCAAATCCGCCGCTTCCAGCGTGCGCAAATGGCGCACGGTCGCGCCGAATCCGGCGCGGGTCAGGCGCGAGAGAAAATTGTCGTCCGCCGAAGGCAAAGGCCGCAGCACGCCCGCCAGATTGCCGGAAGCGCCCTGCCCCGCTTCCGCCATCCGTTCCAGCACTTCCACCTGCCAGCCGCGCGCGGCCAGTGCGGCGGCAGCGGAAGTGCCCGCCACGCCCGCGCCCAACACCAGTGCCCGCCGCTCTTCCCTGGGCGGCAAGGGAAAACGATCGGGTTTGCGCGAGCGATAGCGTCCAACCAGCATCTGCCGCTTGCCGGAAAAACCGGGACGCTTTTCCACATCGAACGCATTGGCCGCCAGCGCCGCGCGCAACGTGCCGGAAACCGACCAGGTGGCAAGTGTCGCGCCCGGCGCGGCAAGACGCGCCAGCGCCCAACAAATTTCCGGTGTCCAGAGGTCTGGATTTTTTGCGGGTGAAAAACCATCCAGATAAAGGGCGTCCGCCGCCAGAACGAGTTTTTTCAGTGTCGTTGCCGCGTCGCCGAACACGAGCGTCAAGACAAGCCGCCCCCGCGCGAAAAAAAGACGGTGGATGCCGGGTGTCGCCAACGGCCAGTGTTCCCGCAATCCTGCGGCCAGCGGCGCAAGCTCCGGCGCATCCGTCCGCAAGGCCGCATGTGCTTTTTCCAGTTCACTGCGGGCGAGCGGATGTTTTTCCACGCTGACGAAATGGAGCCGTTCCGCCGCCTGGGCATCCTCACGCCACGCCGCCCAGGTCGCCAGAAAATTCAGTCCCAGCCCGAAGCCGGTTTCCAGAATGACAAAGCGTTCCCGTCCGCGCCAACGCTCCGGCAGACCGTTGCCGCCCAGAAACACATGCCGCGCCTGCCCCAGCCCACCGTGACAGGTGTGGTAAACGTCGTCATAACGGGACGAATAGGGTGTGCCGTCCGGAGTGAAGGAGAGTTCGGGCATGGGAATTTACCGGCATTCAGGACAATGGCGACGAACGCGCGCAAGATGTTCTGGGCGCAAAACAAGAGCCAGCGACGTAGAGGTGTGATCGCACGAAACCCGGCACAAGCACCTGCGCATGCCGCCAACGCAACATTGTGCGATTGTCCTGCGCTGTGATTCGGCAAAGCTTGATGCCTGTGGCTTTTCCGGGTTTCACTCTACGTGGTAATTCGGCGCTTCCTTGGTGATCTGCACGTCATGCACATGCGATTCGCGCACCCCGGCGGAGGTGATTTCCACGAAGGCGGATTTTTCGTGCATGTCGGTGACGGTGGCGCAGCCCAGATAGCCCATCGAAGCGCGTAAACCGCCGATCAACTGGTAGATCACCGCAAGCACCGACCCCTTGTAGGGCACGCGCCCCTCGATGCCTTCGGGCACGTATTTGTCCACGTTCGCCGCGCCATCCTGAAAATAGCGGTCAGAAGAACCGGCCTGCATCGCGCCCAGCGACCCCATGCCGCGATAGGATTTGTAGGAACGTCCCTGATAAAGCTCCACCTCGCCCGGCGCTTCTTCCGTCCCGGCAAAAAGACCGCCCAGCATGACGGTGTTCGCCCCCGCCGCGATGGCCTTGGCAATGTCGCCGGAATAGCGGATGCCGCCGTCGGCAATCATCGGCACGCCAGTTCCTTTCAGGGCTTCGGAAACGTTCTGGATGGCGGTGATCTGGGGCACGCCCACACCCGCGACAATCCGCGTCGTGCAGATGGAACCGGGGCCGATGCCGACCTTGACCGCGTCCGCGCCCATGTCCGCCAGCGCCAGCGCCGCTTCCGCCGTGGCAATGTTGCCGCCCACGACTTCCACTCTGGAAAAATTGCGCTTCACCCAGCGCACGCGCTCCAGCACCCCTTGCGAATGACCATGCGCGGTATCCACCACGATCACATCGACACCCGCCTCGACGAGTTTTTCCACCCGTTCCTCAGTTCCCTCACCCACGCCCACTGCCGCGCCCACGCGCAGACGCCCCTGCTCATCCTTGGAAGCCAGCGGATGTTCGGTGGCCTTGGTGATGTCCTTTACCGTGATGAGTCCGGCGAGGCGAAACGCGCCATCGACCACCAGCACCCGCTCCAGCCGATGCGCGCGCAGCAACGCCTTGGCTTCCTCCACGCTCGTGCCTTCCTTCACCGTCACGAGTTTTTCCCGTGGCGTCATGATCGCCTTGACCGGCTGATCCAGTTGGGTCTCGAAACGCAGGTCACGGTTGGTGACGATGCCCGCAACCCTGCCTGCCGCGTCGATCACGGGGAAACCGGAAATACGGTGCTGACGGGAAAGGGTCAATACCTCATCCACGCGCATATCGGGCGTCACGGTAATGGGATCTTTCAGCACCCCGGATTCGTAGCGTTTGACCTTCGCTACTTCGGCGGCCTGCTGGGCGGCGGACATGTTCTTGTGGATCATGCCGATGCCGCCTTCCTGCGCCAATACAATCGCCAGCCGCGCTTCCGTCACGGTATCCATGGCGGCGGAAATGAGCGGCACACTGAGGGTGATGTTGCGGGTAAAAGCAGTCTGGAGGGAAACGTCGCGCGGCAGGATTTGCGAGTGCGCGGGAACGAGCAACACGTCGTCGAACGTCAGGGCTTTTTGCAGAAGTCGCATGACCTTTGTTCCAATCACAAAAAAGCATTATACAGCGGAACAACAAAGGGCGGAAAACCAGGAAAAGTCCGAGTGCAATCCAAAGTGGCGATTTTTGTTCCTGGCGAAGTACAGACGCAAGGTCCATGCGCTTACCTTCATCATTGCGAGAGCCGCAGGCTCGTGGCAATCCCTTTCAGCTTGCCCTGGTGTTCCAGATGACTGAACGTTCCATGTGTTGCCGCGCCGCTACGTTCCTCGTAATGACGAGGTTTTCCGCCACTTTGGATTGCACGCTGCTTGCCCTGAATGCCCGAAAATATGGCGAAGCAGCTACAATAAGCGCCTTTCCACAGGCTCTTTGCAGCATCGCTCCGCATGAACGCCTCCCCCCGCAATCCGGCTGACATCGCCCGCGAAACCATTCGCCGGTTGGCGGTGCGTCACCTCCCGCCAACGCCGGACCATTATCAGGAAATCTACGCGGAAATTGCGGGGAGCGCCAATGTGGAAGCCTTTCCCGAACGGGCGATGAAACAGATGGCGGTGGAACTCGCGCACGTTGCCGCCCAACCGGGACTGGAGCGCGCGCTCGCGCTCGCGGTGGCGCAAAAGGATTGGGCGCAATTCAGCAAGGCGCTGGCCGCGCCGCTGGATGATTTCGCCGCCCAGCAGCGGCTGACCTGGAATACCTTGATCCGCGACCTTTTCCGGCAATGGGAAAATACGGCGTCGCACCTCAGCACGGCTCAAAAACGTGAAGCCCTGGAACATGTGCTGCAAAGCGCGGGCGGCAATCCCGCGACCCTGTTTGCGCGGCTGGAAAATCTGAACAAAAGCTGGGCGCAGTCGCGGGACGAGGCCGCGGCGCGGAATCTGGAACTGTCAGACCCCTTTTTTCCCGCCAGCGAACCCGCGACGCTGGAGGCTCCGGCCAACGAACTTCTCCCTGAACTGCGCGAAATTTTTGCCTACGCGCTGGAAAACTGCCTGCACGCCTTTCTGAACGAAGACGAACGTCTGGCCAGGGAATGTCATGATCTCGTCGAGGAAGTGCGTTACGCCAACACCGGCAAACAGTTTCAGGCGCTGGAACGCAAGCTGAAAGGCTTTGTCTTCCGGCTGGAACTGCTGGATGAAGATCACCGGGAACTGCGCGACAGTCTTCTGAAACTCCTGCGGCTCCTGCTGGAAAACGTGGGCGAACTGGTGCTGGACGACCAGTGGCTCCACGGACAGATCGAAGTCGTGCGCGACATCGTCAACCAGCCCTTGTCCCAGAAAAGTCTGGACGACGCGGAAGCGCGCATCCGGGAAGTCATCTTCAAGCAAAGCCAGTTGAAGCTGGGGCTTCAGGAAGCGCAGAACGCGCTGAAGGCCATGCTTGCCGGCTTTGTCGATCACCTCAACCATTTCACCGGCGCAACCACCGATTATCACGACAAGATCAGCGCCATCGCCGACCGCATCAGCCATGCCGACAAGCTCGCCGATCTGGAATCCCTGCTCCCGGAAGTCATGCGCGAAACCCGCGTGATCCAGACCAGCACCCGCAAATCCCGCGACGAACTGCGCGCCACCCAGGCACGGGTGCGGGAAACCGAAGCGCGCGTCCGGGAACTGGAGCGGGAACTGGCGCAAACCAGCAAACTTGTGCGGCATGACCAGCTCACCGGCGCCCTGAACCGGCGCGGACTGGAAGAATGTTACGAGAAGGAAGCGAAACGTTCCGAGCGGCGGCGGACCCCGATTTGCCTTGCGTTGCTCGACATCGACAACTTCAAGTCCCTCAACGATGCACTGGGGCATTCGGCGGGCGACGAGGCGCTCGTGCATCTGACCCAGGTCGTGCGCGGCACCCTGCGCCCCCAGGATTCCTTCGCCCGCTTCGGCGGCGAGGAATTCATTCTTCTCTTCCCGGAAAGCACGCTGCAACAGGCCGCCGTTGCCATGACCCGCATCCAGCGTGAACTGACCCGGCACATTTTCCTCCACCACAACCAGAAGGTATTGATTACCTTCAGCGCGGGCATCGCCCTGCGTCAACCTGGCGAGGCGCGTGACGCCCTGATCCATCGCGCCGACGCCGCCATGTACGAAGCCAAGCAAAGCGGCAAGAACCGGGTGGTCATCGCCCCTTCCCCGGAAGCGGCGAAAACGCTGCCTCCCGCCGCGTAAATCATGCCGCATTCCCTCCGCCGCCTCGTTCTCTGCGGCTGCCTGATGGCTTCCGGCGGCTGCGGCGAAATCTGGAACAACCCTTATCCCACGGCGGAAAACGGAGAAAACGTCCTCCATTCCGCCTTCACCGAGCGTCCCAAACACCTTGATCCGGCGCGTTCCTATACCGAAGACGAATTTGCCTTCATCACGCAAATCTACCGTCCGCCGCTGCAATACCACTACCTGAAACGCCCCTACGAACTCATCCCGGACGCCGCCGTTGCGGTTCCGCGTCCGGTCTTCCACGACGCAAACGGCAAGCGTCTGCCCGATGACGCGCCCGCCGAAGTCATCGCGGAAAGTGTCTATACGCTCACCCTGAAACCCGGCCAGCGTTACCAGCCGCATCCCGCCTTTGCCCTGGATGCGGCGGGAGCGCCGCGTTATCTCGCGCTTGACCGCGCGGCGCTCGCCAGCAAATTCCGCATCAGCGATTTCCCGGAAACAGGCACGCGCGAAGTGCGGGCGGAGGATTATCGTTACCAGATCAAGCGCCTCGCGCATCCCGCCGTGCATTCGCCCATTTTCGGCATGATGGCGGAGAAAATCGTGGGACTGAAGGAACTGGGCAACGCGCTTGCGGCAGCGCAGCGGGAAAACCCGGAGGTCTGGCTGGATCTCGACGCCTTCCCGCTCGAAGGCGTGACCGTGTCTGACGCGCAAACGCTCACCATTCGCGTCAAGGGACGCTATCCCCAGTTTGCCTACTGGCTCGCCATGCCCTTCTTCGCGCCCATGCCGCGCGAAGCGGATCGCTTTTTCAGCCAGCCCGGCATGGCGGAAAAAAACCTGAGCCTGGATTGGTGGCCAGTGGGCAGCGGCCCTTATCTGCTGGCGGAAAACGATCCGAACCGGCGCATGACCCTCGTCCGCAATCCCTACTATCAGGGCGAAACCTACCCTTGCGAAGGCGAGGCGGGCGACGCCGAAGCCGGTCTGCTCGCCGATTGCGGCAAGCCGCTGCCCCTGATCGAGCGCGCGGTCTATACCCGCGAAAAGGAAAGCCTGCCCTTCTGGAACAAATTTCTGCAAGGCTATTACGACTTCTCCGGCATTGCTTCGGAAAATTTCGATCAGGCCGTCTCCCTGGGGGCGAGCGGCAACGCCGCCCTGAGCGCCGCCATGCGGGAAAAAGGCATCCGCCTCCTGACTTCCGTCCGCCCCAGCACGTTCTATCTGGGCGCGAACCTGGACGATCCCGTCCTGGGCGGTCTCTCCGAATCCGCCGCGAAACTGCGACAGGCGTTGGGCATCGCGCTGGATCAGGAAGAATTCATTTCCATTTTCCTCAACGGGCGCGGCATTCCCGGCATGGGACCCTTGCCGCCGGGCATCTTCGGTTTCGACACGGGCAAGGCGGGCATGAATCCTTACGTCTATGACTGGGCAGACGAAAAACCCCGGCGCAAATCCATCGCGGAGGCCAAACGTCTGCTTGCCGAAGCAGGCTGGCCGCACGGACGCCACGCGCAAACCGGCGCGCCCCTGATTCTCACTCTGGAAACCACGGCGGGCGGCATGGGCAGCAAGGCCAACATGGATTGGCTCGCCCGCCAGTTCCGCAAGATCGACGTGCAACTGGTTGTTTCCGCCACCGACTTCAACCGCTTTCAGGACAAAATCCGCAAGAGCGCGGCACAGCTTTTTTACCTGGGCTGGAATGCGGATTATCCCGATCCGGAAAACTTCTTCTTCCTGCTCCACGGCCCGGAAAATCAGCAGAACGGCGGCGAAAACAAGGTGAATTACCAAAATCCGGCCTTCGACCGCCTTTTCCAGCGGATGAAAGCGATGGACAACACCCCGGAACGGCAGGCGCTGATTGCCGAAATGACCCGCCTCCTGCAACATGACGCGCCCTGGATTGCGATGTTTCACCCCAAGGCCTATACCCTGACCCACGGCTGGCTGAAAAACCGCAAGCCCAGCGAAGTCGGCAACAACACTCTCAAATACCTGCGCCTGGACGCCGCCCTGCGCGCCCGCCAAATCCGCGACTGGAATCCCCCCCGGCGCTGGCCGCTGGCGCTCTTCGCCGCCTGCGCGGCGCTTCTCATCTGGCCAGCGTATCGCCTCTACCGCCAACGGGAAGGCGCAACCGCGGTTGCCACAGGGCATAATCGAAAGTGGCGGAAACAAGAGTGATGTCAAGCCTCACCTGATCATCCCCCGGAATGAATTGGAATCCCCCGCCATGCCTTGTTGGGTGTCCGCTGTATTTCCGTCATGCCACGCAATCCACGTAATACTTGCCGTCCTCATATTTGACGAGGCCATGCACATCGGTTTCAAAGCCGGGGAAACGTTTGTTGAAATCGCGGGCGAATTGCAGGTAGCGCACGATGGCGTGGTTGAAGCGTTCGCCCGGAATCAGGAGCGGAATCCCTGGCGGATAGGGGGTGAGCAGCACCGCCGTGACACGGTTTTCCAGATCGTTGATCTGCACCCGCTCGATTTCCCGGTGCGCCATTTTGGCGTAGGCGTCGGTTGGACGCATGGCCGGTTCCATGTCGGACAGGTACATCTCGGTGGTGAGCCGCGCCACATCGTTTTCCTTGTAAACGGCGTGGATTTCCTGGCACAGATCCTTGAAGCCGGTGCGCTCATAGTGCGGATGTTTGGCGACGAATTCCGGCAGCACTTTCCAGAGCGGCAGGTTGCGATCGTAATCATCCTTGAACTGTTGCAGGGCGGTGACGAGCGTGTTCCAGCGTCCCTTGGTGATGCCGATGGTAAACATGATGAAGAAGGAATACAGCCCGCATTTTTCCACGATGACGCCGTGTTCGGCGAGGTATTTGGTGACGATGGCGGCGGGAATGCCGCGCTCGGCGAACTCGCCGGAAACATCCAGCCCCGGCGTGATGACCGTCGCCTTGATCGGGTCCAGCATGTTGAAACCGGACGCAAGATCGCCAAAGCCGTGCCAGCGATCACCGGGCTTCAGCATCCAGGCTTCGCGCTCTTCGATGCCTTCTTCGGAAAGATCGTCCGGCCCCCAGACGGAGAACCACCAGTCCTCGCCCCAGTCACGCCCCACCTTGCGCATGGCGCGGCGGAAATCCAGCGCCTCGGTGATGGATTCTTCCACCAGCGCCGCGCCGCCGGGCGCTTCCATCATGGCGGCCGCCACATCGCAGGAAGCAATGATCGAATATTGCGGCGAGGTTGAGGTGTGCATCAGATAGGCTTCGTTGAAGACATTGCGATCCAGTCTGGTTTCTTCCGCGTCCTGCACCAGAATCTGCGAGGCTTGCGAAAGTCCCGCCAGCAGCTTGTGCGTGGATTGGGTGGCAAAGACAACGGACTCCCTGCACCGCGGACGGTCGGCGCCGATGGCGTGGTAATCGCCGTAAAAATCGTGGAAGGCGGCATGTGGCAACCAGGCTTCGTCAAAATGCAGGTTATCCACCTTGCCATCCAGTTCCGCCTTGATGGCCTCCACGTTGTAGAGAATGCCGTCGTAGGTGGATTGGGTGATGGTGAGTACGCGCGGCTTGCCCCTGGCTTCGCGGGCGAAGGGGTGGGCGGCGATTTTCTTTTCGATGTTTTCCCAGCGGAATTCCTCTTTTTGAATCGGGCCGATGATGCCGTAATGGTTGCGCGTCGGCATGAGGAAGACCGGGATTGCGCCGGTCATGATGATGGCGTGGAGAATGGACTTGTGGCAGTTGCGGTCGACGATCACGATGTCGCCCGGCGCCACGGCGGAATTCCAGACGATCTTGTTGGAAGTCGAAGTGCCGTTGGTCACGAAGAAAAGATGGTCGCAGTTGAAAATCCGCGCCGCGTTGCGCTCGGAGGCAGCCACCGGCCCCGTGTGATCCAGGAGTTGTCCCAGTTCTTCCACGGCGTTGCAGACGTCGGCACGCAGCATGTTTTCGCCGAAAAACTGGTGGAACATCTGTCCCACCGGGCTTTTCAGAAAGGCGACGCCGCCGGAATGTCCTGGGCAATGCCAGGAATAGGAACCATCCGCCGCGTAATGGGTGAGGGCGCGGAAAAAGGGCGGCGGCAGGGTTTCGAGATAGGCTTTGGCCTCGCGCACCACGCAGCGGGCGTTGAATTCCGGCGTGTCTTCGTGCATGTGGATAAAGCCGTGCAGCTCGCGCAGCACATCATGCGGAATATGACGCGAGGTGCGGGTTTCACCGTGCAGAAAAATGGGAATGTCGAGATTCTTGTAACGAATCTCCTCCACGAAGGCACGCAGTTTGGCAATGGTTTCTTCCGGCTTTTGCTCCAGCTCGTCATCGTCCAGCGAGAGGATGAAGGCCGAAGCCCGGCTTTGCTGCTGCGCGAAGGAATGGATGTCGCCATAGCTGGTGACCGCCAGCACTTCCATGCCTTCCTTCACAATGGCATCTATCAGCACCCGGATACCCAGACCAGAGGCGTTTTCGGTACGAAAATCCTCGTCGATCACGATGATGGGAAAATGGAAGCGCATTGCTTTTTCCTCAAAAAAGACAAAATTCCGCCAGCAATAGGGGAAAAACGCGCGATTCTATGCCGGAATGCGTGTGTTGGCGTAATTTTTCTCGCGCCAGAGCAGGGCAATCGCATGAATGCCATATGCAATAAAGGTGAGCATTGCAGAACGGAAAGGCTTCTGGCAAGGGGGAGGCAAAAGAGGTTTTCAGCGATAGAACTGGCGGCAAGAACTGGTTT
>JAISWQ010000154.1 GCA_031271025.1 Zoogloeaceae bacterium
CCCCCCCGCGCGCCGCCCCCCCCCCCCCCGCGCCCGGCCGCTGAATGGCGTGTTGTCCACAATGTGCGCGCGCCGCGTATCCTGCTTGCGGCGCTTGTTGGCGCTGGACTGGCAATGTCCGGCGCGGCTTTGCAGGGGGCTTTCCGAAATCCGCTAGTCGGGCCGCAGATCCTTGGCATCTCTTCGGGGGCGGCGCTCGGCGGGTGCCTGGCGATCCTGATGTTGACATCCCTGGCGGCCATTCTCGGTTTTTCCTTCATCGGCGGCGCGCTGGCAATCATCGCGGTCTATGCGCTGACATGGACGAACCAGCGATCGACGACCCTGATTCTCATTCTGGCGGGCATCATTACCGGCGCGTTTTTCGGCGCCATGATTTCCATGGTCACCTACATGGCCGATCCGGATGACACGCTGCCCGCGATCGTGTTCTGGCTGATGGGCAGCTTTGCGACGGCTTCGTACTTCAAGCTTGCCGCCATTCTGACGCCGACGTTGCTCGGCATGGCGATTCTGATGGCGCAGCGTTTTCGCATCAATGCCCTGTCGCTGGGCGACGAACACGCTGCCGCGCTGGGATTGAGCGTCGAGCGGCAACGCTGGTTGCTGTTGACGGCGGTGACGCTCATCGTTTCGTCTGGCGTTGCAGTATCGGGTGCAGTCGGCTGGGTCGGCCTCGTCATTCCACATGCGGCGCGCATACTTTTCGGGCCGGATCACCGTACCCTGCTGCCCGCTTCGGCATTCATCGGCGCAATCTATCTGGTCATCATCGACACCATCGCGCGCAGCGCCACATCGGCGGAAATGCCGTTGAGCGTCATTACCGCGCTGATTGGTGCGCCGGTATTCGCGTGGTTGCTGCGACGGGCGCACGACAAGGGATGGAGTCATGGTTGAAGTCTCGAACCTGGAATTTGCGGCAGGCGGTAAAACGCTGTGCAGCCGCCTGAGTTTCAGTCTGTCGCGCGGCAACATCATGGCAGTGCTGGGTCCGAACGGACGCGGCAAAACCACACTCCTGCGCACGCTGCTGGGCGCGCATCGCGCCAGCGCCGGCCGTGTGTGCTTCGCTGCACATGCGGCCTGCGTGCCGCAGCACAGCGCCACGATATTCAGCTACGACGTACTGACGATGGTAACGCTGGGACGCTCGCGGCATCTGCGCTGGTATCAGTCTCCGGGCGAGCATGACATCGATGTGGCGCGCAGTTGCCTGGAGATTTTTCAGCTCGCGCATCTGGCAAAGCAGCCGTTCAATGCCTTGAGCGGTGGCGAGAAGCAACTGGTCACGATTGCGCAGGCCATTGCCAGCGATTCGCCCATCCTGATTCTCGACGAACCTGCCTCGGCACTCGATCTGAGCAACCAGAACATTGTGCTGTCGGCATTGCGACGGTTGGCGCGGGAACGAAACATCACCATCATTTTCACGACGCATCACCCGCAACATGCGCAGCACATTGCCGACTACACGCTGCTGCTGTTCCCGCAAGCCGAAAACGCTTTTGACCGCACACAAAACGTGTGTACCGACGCGCATCTGACCCGTCTGTACGGATTGCCTGTGCGGGTTGCCAGTCTGCCGCAGGACAACCGGCGGATTGATTACGCCATCCCTGTTTTTTCCTGAGAAAGAAACATCCCATGTCCCAAAAAATCGCGTATTTCAAAAACTGGATTGGCAACGGCCCCGCGCTGTTTGCCTCTGGCCCTTTCAGCGACCTGGTTCGCGTCATCCCGCTCTATGACCTGGAGAAGACGGATC
Organism: Zoogloeaceae bacterium; assembly: GCA_031271025.1. Lineage (GTDB taxonomy): Bacteria > Pseudomonadota > Gammaproteobacteria > Burkholderiales > Rhodocyclaceae > Azovibrio. The sequence continues at coordinate 1,769 of JAISWQ010000154.1, forward strand.
TCTCCGGTTATCGGGCGCTGCTCTTTTCTTCCAATCTCGACCAGCGTTATGCGGTCACTCAGCGTGACAGGCTCGAAGCCTACCTGGAGGCGGGCGGGCAGATGGTTTGCAATGGTCACATCGTCCGGCCTTTTCTGCGTTTTCTGCGCCTCTATGAAGTCGCGCCGTACCAGAACGTGGAAACACTCAGGATTCATCCTGCCATGCCCCACCCCATCTTCGCCGGCGTCGATTACGAAGATTTGACCTTCCGCCGTGGCGTTGCCGGGTTTTATTCCCGGGGCAGCAACCCGGTGCCGGAGGGCGCGGAGGTACTGAGCACGATCAGTCCGCAGCGCCTGCCAGTCGATTGGCTGCTGAATCTGCCCGGCGGCGGACGATTGCTGGTGCATTCCGGCAACGATATCTGGATGCACGCCAATGACGATAACTCCGCTTCGCGCATCACGCCGCAATTGATGAACTGGTTACAGGAGGCCGTATGAGCACCCAGCCCTTGATCGCTGTACTGGATAACGGCACATATTTTCATCACCGCACGTTGCATACGCCTGAATTCGCGCCGTATTTCAACCGTGTCATTTACGCGCGCGAGCTCGACGCCGCCGCGTTGGCGGACTGTGACGCGCTGATCGTGCTCGATCGCACCAACCCGGAATTGCTGATGCGGCATCGCCAGCTTTTCGCCGATTTTCTCGCGGCGGACAAGACGCTGGTTGTTCTGGGCGAAAGCAACCCGGAATTGTGGCTCGATGGCGTGGAGAGCACCCCCTGCCCGACCAATTTCTGGTGGTGGCTCACGCCGGGCGCGGATTCCGGTTTGCGGCTGGCTGCGCCGGAACACCCGCTGTTCAGATACATCACGCTCGCCGACGCCACATGGCACCAACACGCGACCTTTCGTCTTCCCCCTTGCGCGCAATCCCTCGTGGATATTGCCGATACCGGCTCGATTCTTTACGAAGAAATCCGTCCGGGCGCCGGACGCCTGATCGTCACTTCCCTGGATCCCGCGTACCACCACGGCAGTTATTTCATGCCCGCCACGACGCGCTTTTTACGCGGGTTTCTGTCGTGGTTGCAGGCGTCGCTCCAGCCTGAGGGTACGGCGGGCGTATAAAACATCACGGTCTGATTTCCGCCTCCATCCAACTTTTTTCAACCCCACGCAACCCCTTGCAGAAAAGGAAAAGACGCACCATGAAACTGAGACGACTTTTCACCAGAACAGCGCCTGTCGTTGCCGCTGTCGCCATGCTTTGCGCTTCGCCTGTGACATACGGGCAAAGTGCTGGCGAGATCACCTTGCCTGAGGTCTCCGTCACTTCCGGACAGGACAGCCAGGAGACGAAAGCCAATCGCGTCCGACCGATCGGTCCGAAATTGCCCGAGCCGGGCATTCTGCGCCAGGTTGCGCAACCGGCCAGCGTTGTCGACCGCCAGGAAATCGAGCGCATCAACAGCAGCAGCACACTGGAACTGCTGGCGCGCACCCCTGGCGTCAGCATGAACCGCAGCGGCGGCATTGCCGGTACCGCCTTTGTCCGCGGCATGAACACCAACGACATGCGTGTGCCGCTGTTCATCGACGGCGACCGTTTCCGGGGGCGCAACACGCTGCAATTCATGCTGCTCAGTCCCGGCGAAATCGAGCGGATAGAAGTGCTGCGAGGGCCAGCGTCATCGATCTACGGCAGCGACGGATTGGCCGGATTGATCAACATCGTGACGCGGCGCCCATCCCCGGCCACGCTTGACCAGCCCTTCGGTTTTTCCGGCGGCGAATTCGGTTTGTCCTGGCGCTCCAACAACAATGCTTTCCAGACGGATGCCGCCGTTGAAATGGCCGGAAACGGTTTCGATCTGCGCGCCTACGTTTCCGGACGACACGCCGACGACTATCGCAGCGGCGAGCGCAAAATCCCCAATAGCGATTACGAAAGCCGCTCTGGCGGTCTGGTGCTGGGATACAGCCTTGACGCCCGTCGGCGTGTCGAATTGAGTTTGCGCGCCACCTCGGTGGAAGACGGTTCCGCCAGCACGCTGCCCACCTATACGCTGCAATCGCGGCGCGATCCGCTCGAAGTCAGGCAGGCGCGCATTGCCTACGCCGGCGATTCGGATAGCGGATTGTTCCGCAAGATCAACGCCAGTCTGTACGTCAACGAATTCGACACGATTATCTGTTCCCACAATACCACCCGGGCAGACAGAATTACGGATTCCTGCAACCACGTCCAGGGGCCGGTCACGATTGGCGGCGCATTCCGGGGGGTCATCCCCTGGGAAAAGACCGTCACCACGGTTGGCATGGATTTCATGCACGAACATTTCCCCGGAACGAAAACCCGTACCACGACCACCCTTCTCGACGCGAATGGCAACGTCACCAGTGTCACGCGCGGGCGCTGGAGGCAGAATGTCCCCAATACGACATGGGCCAACGCGGGCGCATTTGCCAACATCGACTGGAATCCTTCCCCGCAGTGGCTGATTTCCGCGGCAGGCCGTTACGACTGGTTTTTCACCGACGTCAAACTTTCCCCGATGCCTTCCGCAGATTTGGTGCCCATTTTCCGCAAGGTTCAGGATCAGACGGAAAGCGCCGTGACCGGCAGCCTTGGTTTCAGCTTCCGTCCGACGCCGGTGTTTGAATGGGTTGGCAGCGTTGGTTCCGCGTTCCGCATGCCCTGGAGTCAGGAGATGTTCAACAGCGGTTTTACCGGCACGAGCTACACCATTCCCAACCCCGGCCTGAAACCGGAACGCGGCGTCAATGTCGAAGCCGGGTTCAGGCTCCATTTCGACAAGGCCAACTTCGAGTTGACGGCCTTTCAGAGCCGTTTCAGGAATTTCCTGCAAACGGTGACCACAACCTATGAAGGCTTGCCCGCAACGCAACGGCAGAATGTCGGGCGCGCGCGCGTTTCCGGCCTTGAAGCTCAATGGCGCTGGCAGATCAACCGGGAATTCAACTGGTTCGGCAACGCCACCCTGTTGCGCGGCACGAATCTCACCACGGGCGCTCCGCTGATTTCCATCGTCCCGTTCTCCGCGCTGACCGGCCTGCAATATGTAGCGCCAGGCGGCGGCTATTCCATCACCGGAGAGCTGGAACTGGCCCGCAGAAAATCCCGTACCAGTCCGGCGGAATACCCAACCAGCGGTTATGGTGTTTTCAACCTTTACGCCGAACTGCAACTCGACCGCCTTGGCTTGAAAGCGGGGAACAACACCAAGCTGACACTCGGCATCAGCAACCTGTTCGACAAAGCCTATCGCAGCGGCGCAAGCGCATCGAATATCAACTATCCCTCCAATGCCTTCAACCCGTTGCAGGAACCCGGACGCAGCTTCAATATCGCGGTACGAAGCCGTTTCTGAAGCGCACGCCAACAGGCGAGGGAGCGCACAATGCCTTTCCCTCGCCCTGCCGGTCATCCCCCTGTGTGGTGCTTCATCGTCAATTGAAAGTTCCAGGGAGGAAACGAAGCGGCAATCCTCCCTTCCTCCTCGTCACAAGCGCGCGCATTGTTTACCGACGGTACACAACACGCGGCTTTACCAGCAATCTTCCAGTGTCAGCGGCGGAACGCCGCTGGCTGTTTTTTCGCCCAGATTATCCAGAGTCAGCGTCCCGCATCTGTCGGCAGACTGTCTGCCGATCGGGGTGGCTGTAACGAGGAAGGCGGTGTCCGAAGTCGCCTCATAGGTCACGGTGTAATCCCTGTCGCCTCCGCCTGCCGAGCCACCTTCCATCGGGCAATAGAGATTGCCATTGGCGAGGATGTCCTCGGCTGGCGGGGGTGGGGGTTTATACGTCATCGTTGCCGACTTGCGCCGTTCGGCGATTCCGGCAACCTTCATCAGCACACCTTCGCATTCCGCGCGCTTCGCCTTGCGGATATGGTTTTCATAGGATGGTAGTGCAATCGCCGCCAGAACGCCGATGATGACTACCACCACCATCAGTTCGACGAGGGTAAAGCCTGCTGTTTTGCGGGCGACAAGAGATTGTTTCATCGAAAGAACTCCAGTTGGAAACCTCCCCCTTGGGGGATAAATCAAGCACAGGAGCGGCATGACCTCTTCCGTGCGTTGCCGCCCGGTCACGGGCGTGGTTTGAAACAAAAACCTGTTGCCCCCGGAACATCCGGGCGTACTCCCCTCCCTGGCAGGGAGGGGGATACACCTCTCTCTCTCCTCCGGCGACCGCAAGTCAATCAGTAGTGGCGCGCGATGGGTTCAGCGGATCTGTCTCCAGGAGCGCCGCCCCAGCACCAATCCTTGGGCATTGTTGCTGGTTTTCGTCACCTGCCCCTGGTGGTTGGCCGTGTATTTGTTCGCGCCACGCGACATCACACCGCCGCCCATGCCGACTTCGCGGCCACTCACGTTATTGCCATTCACCTTGTCGGTGGGATTGCCGAATTCGCCGTTGCCATCCACGTCGAAGGCGGTAAATGACAATCTGCCGCCGAGATAGGGATCGATCTCGTAGAGCCAGCCTGTTCCTTCCGGCATACATTCATCCGTTCCCGGTTCGATGGTGCTGAGGATCAGCCGGTCACTCCAGATTTTGGGTCTTGCGATGACGCGCTCGCCCTTTTTCTCTTCTCCTTTCACAACCAGATCGAGGTAAAACCCTTTGTACTCGACGTTGGTGCTGAGGGTATTTTCCGAAATGATGCGCAGCCCTTCGCCCTGGAGACCCGTATAGTTGTTCGTGACCTGTTCCGTGATTTCCTGCTGCAACAGGTCGGTACGGGTTACGGTGGTGGGATTGCCATCCTTATCCACCAGATCATCCAGCACGGCATAGAAGGTTTGCGGCGAAACGTTGTTCTTGTCGCTCGCTTCGATGAACTTGCCCGTGCCGACGTAGACCATTCTGTGGCTCTTGCCGGAGCGGCTGCGTGTTACGGCGACTTCCGGCGACGCGGTAATCGGCTGCCGGTTTCCATTGTCATCCTTGGCTTGCAGCAAACGCACGGGCGTGGAACTCAGATTCTTCAGGTCGAACTTCCAGAGGTTGCCGCAGAGATCGCCCGCATAGGCCGCATCCGCAACACCGTCCTTGTCCAGATCCGCCACCAGTGGCGTGGAAAGTCCATTGTTCATGCAGCCAGTGGTTTCTGGCACTGTCATTTTCGCGACCGCGTTCCCGTCCAGCTCGACAATATAGAGAATCGCCTCGCGTATGACGGCTGCCAGGGTTTTCGATTCACTGTTGTAGCCGTTGCTGAAAATGGCGACGCTCTTGATGCCCCCTCCTTCGGTGGGGTGCTTTGCGATGATGACAACGCTTGCCTGCCCGATCGCCACACCCAGACGCTCGAACTGGTTGTCACCTGCCTTCTTTTCCCAGATCACGCTGGGATTCAACGGGTCTTCCACGTTCAGCGCGTAGTAGGCGCTGCCGCCCGCGCCGGTGGAGCCGACCAGAACGGTATTCCACTTGTTACCGATCCAGGCATCGCTGACAGTGGGCGTCCCATCCACATAATATTGGTGGGAATAGGCCGGACTGGACAGATCGCGCAATCTATCCAGGAGGCTGCCCGGCACATAGGCGAAGTATTCCTTGCCGCCATCTTCGGTGAAATCATTGGCGGAATCCCGGGATCCGGCAGGAAGCCCGACGGTGGCATCACTGCTGTCGGGCGTGCCATCCTTGTAGTTATATATCTCGTTCGGCTCAGGCGGAAGCGTCACATTCGCCTGCGCCGCAAAAGCGTGCAACATGCCGTCGTTCGCACCCACGTAGAGCACTTCCGGGCGCGTCAGGAAAGCGGATGAACGTTTGCGCTGCCGGTATTTGGTGCGCATGTCAGGCGACAACCCGAAGGCATTGGCGAAGCCGAAATCATCCGAACCCACAAACAGCGGCGCAGAATTCACGATGTCGCCCAAGGGCGTGCGCGCGCTCTTTATTTCGTCGTCCTTCAGGATATTGGCCTTGCGCACACGCAATGTGCCGTTTATCTGGTCTTGTTCCGTGCTGGGGTCTCCCAAAAACCATTTGAAGGTGGTCTCATCGCCAAACGCGGCTTGTTGCTCTGCCGTAAGTCCCGCCCAGGCGCCTACCGAAGTCAGCAGGGTTCCCGAACCGAACAGAATCTTGCGGTCGCCCGTGTTGAAACTCTTGCATTTTGCCGGATCGGAACTGCCGCAAATCTGCTGGGCAAGGCGATCGGACGCATCCCAATCCGGGGACACCCAGAGATTGCCTTCCTCCAGGCATTGCGCGCGCTTGTTGTACTCATCGCGCAAAACCTGTTTCATCACGGTCGGGGTTCGGTCAAAGAACGAATCCCGGAACACGTCGGCTTCCGTGCAGAGGCGATAGGCTTCCAGCCGGCCATACCAGCCGTCGGAAGCAAAACGCGATTGATAGATCAGCGCCCGTCCGCGCCCGGTGCTGTTGGTTTCCATGGGGGCAAAGGTGGCATCCGGCGTTTTCATCGCGCTGACCGCCTGATTCAGCGCCCGGGTCAGTTCTTCCGGCGACTGCACCGAGACATAGGCGCCAAAGGAATTGATGGCCGCGTGCAGCAGGTCGTTGCCATAAAGGTAACGCTGCGGGGATTCAAAGACATCAGCGCCACCCGTGGACTTCAACGGGTTGCACCATTCCACGCCGCCCGTGCCGTCGCCGGAATGGGTACCGTCACACCAGTCTTTCTGATCCGTTGCTTCCGTCCGGTAACCCCAGTTGGGGTCTTTGGCGATCAGCCACTCTTCGCTCTTTTCGCCCTGGCTGATACTTTCGATCAGCGGCGCCACCTTGCCGGGGTCTTCGGGATCGCTGCTGCGTATGCTCGCGCCATCCCCCATGTGCAGCACGATGGTGTTCATATGCTGCCAGAAAGCCATGTCGCTCGTGCTCATGGGTACGTTGTTGGCGAATTCGTCATCCTGTTTGTCCGTGTCGGGGTCGGTCGGATCGTAGTTTTTCCCAGGCAGAAGGTCGTTCTTCCAGTAGGCCATCGCCACATCCGCCAGGGTATCGCTGTAGCGCGTGTAATCGTGACGCCGGATTTTGGTGCTGTCGGTAATCGCATCCTGTTCAAGCCCCCGGTCCAGGGTCAGAACACCACCGTTGCCACTCGAGTTTTTCTCGATCTGGATCACGCGATAGACTGCGGGAGGATCGGCGTCCCCGAACACGATCCTTTCGCCCAGGTAGAACTTGCGGATGTCTTTCACAGGGATGGTATCCTGGCCTTTCAGCAGGGTTGAAACTGAAATTCCGGTTTGGGTGTCCGGCAGTTCCGTGACCGTTGTCTTGCGGGCATCCGCAAAGGGATAGCGCGGCTCATAAAGATACTGCATGTTGTTCACGCCACGCATCGGCCCCATGCGCGCGCCAGCCAGCTTGACATAATTTTCGGTGTGGGCATCGGTGTAGTCTTTTGTCTGGTCTCCCAGGCATCCATCCGCCGTCGAGAGAAAACTCTGTCCCGACGTGCTGTCCTGATCGTTCCGCGCGCATGTATTCCTTGGCCTGTCATCGTTATTCAGATGATAGATTCCTGCCGTCAGCAACACGGTGTAACTCTTGCGGCAAGCCTGAATGCGTTGCTTGGCGAACAGATCGTCGTCCCACTTAGGCGTTCCTTCCGCTTCCGAAAGGCCGGGATAGAGTGACCAGGGTCCCTTCATGTCTTTCAGGCGATAGTATTCGCCCGCTTCCCCCAGAGCACGGCGCAGACTCGCAAGATTATTTTTCTGCGCGGCATTGCTGTGGTCGGTTTTATGGGCGCTATATTCCTTTTTCGCCTCAGACTGAGCTATCGCTGCCGTATCGAGACTGTAGAGGTAATCCAGCACCTCGGACTTGAATCTCTTCTTCCGGTACTTTTCCGGCACTGTAAGGTCATCAGCGCCAATGTCCCTGAAGGGGCGCAAACCGCGCTCCAGCGCATAAAACCCTGTCGCGCCACTCAGGTCTGGCGCCAGACCGTCGATCTTCTTCTGTTTCAGGCCAGCCCTGTAGGAGCCGCTATCCCACACATTGTACCGACTCCCAAACGCTCTCCCGCTCCGGCAGTCATCCTTTATGCTCTCCTCCGTATCGCTATCGCACGCCTCCGTCTCGTCATCCCCTCTGCCTCCCGTCACGCCAAACGCCACGCGGACGGATTCATCCATGCCATGTATGGCCTGCGCAGCAGCGGATTTGATCACGTTCATCCGGGTGTTGTAGTAGGAATACCAGTTGGCGAAATTCGTTTTGGCATCGGCCTCGTTCTTGGCGGTCAGGACCTGATCCCGCTCCGAACCAACCTCGACGATCTCAAAGCAAGCCTGGAACGGATATTTGTAATACCGTTCCCCGCCATTCACGTCCGTGAGATAGGCGTTATATGTATCGTGGTTCTTGAGGGTGACAAGATCCGTGCTCTCCTCGCCCACCAGACTCTTCATGCTGTAGCCCTGCGCCCGGCATTCATACGGCGCGCCATCATTGGAAACAATGTGCTCACACCAGGCCGGGTAGAGATTGCGTGTCGAACTCGTCGGGTCCAGGTCAGCGACGTTGAACACCTTGGCGGCCGCCGGATCCACCCCCTTCCGGGTCGCTTCCGTCGTCGCCGTACTCGGGAATTTCTTCACCTGATGGATACAGCCCTTGGTCGCCGCCGAAGCTTCCGAACCATTGACATGCGATTTCAGGGACAACTCCGCACCTGTTCCATTCGCGCTGAGCGCAGGTGAAAAATCCGGCATGTCACCATAAGCGTTTTTTGTGACCGTCACCGGTGAAGCACTGGTGCCGGTTCCTCCCACAGACCATCCGTCCGGCCCCAACGCCTCCTGCAACTTGCATTTTATCCTCAGCCTGAGGTTCGCAAGGGTATTGGTGGTCATTTTTTCGCAGGTGTCACTCGTATTTTTGCCCGTTGGCACTGCGACTCCGGCCACCGTGATCTCCGCATTCGCGTTATAGGCCGTCGTACTGACCTTCTCTGTAATCGCAAACTCCCATTTTTCCTTGACGTCCTCGGCATAGCCATCCATGTACGAACCCGCCCGCGCCGTATTGAGCCAGGTGTAATAGGCGCTGCGCGGCGCTTCATCGGTATAGCTATACCCACAATAACTCGGATGCGCCACACTGCCGTTATCCACACAGTTGCCATTGTTCGCCGGCTGGGAAAAACTGAAAGAACTGGTACCCAGGTTGCGGTCCCGATATTGTGTCGCCAGATTCACTGTCTCATGAGGATCCGGAGCCGCCGCCTGGAAACCATCCCGCCAGGCCGCAGTGAAGACCGCGGGGGGATGGAGATCGCCATTTATCCCGATGGGCGGCGTGTAGGTTTTGGCAGGGTTGTAGGCCAGCTTGTTCACAGCCACCGAGCGCACCGCCAGATTCTGGTAGGTGGCCCGCCGTTGCGAGGAATGCCGCCCGAAGAGCGCCGCGCTCGAAGGCAGAATCGCCGCGTTCATCCCGAACGAGGTATCGAAGAGAAAGGTCACATTCGGGGGCAAGCCGCCGCCCACGATCAGCGGAGTCTGGGAAATATTCAGCGTTTCCGCGCGGGTGGCGGAGACAGCCAGCACCGCCGCAAACAGCAGGGCCCGCCGGGAAACAAAATGAAAATGGGAATGCATCACCGGTTTCGTCGATTCATTCGCTTGGTTCATGGTTCGGCCTCACTACAGGTTTTTTCAAAAAGGACAACAGGCAGACGCAACAGCGCGTCAATTCCGCCACAAAATGGATTGCAGGATGACGATGCTGGTTGCTTCGTCACTATCCGGAGCCGCGTTCGCGCCCAGCGTCGTGATGCGGAAGACTTCCGTATCCCGCTTTGCGCTCGCTTCCAGGGATTCATCCTGCCGCACGGCAGGCAACTGCTCCACCACCACCCACGGTGGCAAACCGACACGCCGGAAAAAATCTTCCGTTTTATCCGCGTTCTTGCAGGTTTCCACAAAGGACTCATAACCCCATTCCGTCCAGCTTGCCAGACGCTCGGGATCGAACAGCGTCTTGACACCCGAATAGCCGGGAGGCTCGACGATCACCTGCTCCTCGGAAAAATCCTCGCTCAGGCGCTTGGGGCGATAGGCGTTGTCCTTCCTCGCATTGAGGCAACGCTCCACCCCGCGCAGCGCATGTTCAGCCTTGCTGAAGGTCTCAGAGGAAAAATAGGCATTGCCCGCGATACGTTCCTGCAAGCGCACACTCTGCAAGGCCGCCAGCGCCAGCAGGGTCAGCACCACCAGCATGAACAAGCCCATGATCAACACCGCGCCGCGCTGGCGCGATTTCATCGTCATTGCGCAGTACGAAGCACCACGCCCCGTCATTGCAAAATACGCAACGCCGTGGCAATCCGCACGCCCGCCCAGCCCGGTTTCGAGAAAAGAGCATGTCGCTCCGCGTTGTTCCGCATTCATCTCAATTCTCCTTTTCCTTGCCAACCTGGTCGAGCTTGCTGCGCAGCGCCACACTCGCCGTGAAAAGCCTGCGCAGACGGCGATCCGCAGGCTGTTCCGTCGCGCCCCCACTCTTCAGCTCCGGCTGTATCCACGGCGTATCCGGGGCATCGCACAGACGGATGTCCACCTTCGTGTTCTCCGGAAGCACGCGCGGACGGATGGAACTCAGCACCAGATCGACTTCCACCTGCGTGACCTGAAGCTTCTTGAGTGCATCGTCACTCAGGCTCTCGATATTCTGCAACGCCACATTGTCGCCACCGCCCACGCAGACGCGGAAATCATCCACCCCTTCCACCAGTTCCTGACCGTTGTAGAAGAGTGAGTAAATCGGGTTGCCTATCAAATCCTTGCGCCCGGAATCCTTGCGCTTGAATGACTCCCCTGCGATCAAATCCGTGCTGGTGCCAGCAGCCGGATCGGATACGTTGATGCCCCAGATCTGCGCGCCTCGCCCAAACACCACCCCCACATTGCTGAAATCGCCGTCCGCCACAATATCCCCCAGCTTTGTGAAATCTTCAGGAATCTCAACCGCTGTCGCCTTGAACAGCACCGCCTTGTCGCAATCGCCAATCACCAGATAGGGATTCTCCAAATCCGTCGCGCTGCTGCCTTTGGCAAAGGCTTCCAGCTTGTGCCCGGAAATTCCGCCCGCTACCTTGATTTTGTTCGCAGTGACTTCCTCCCCATCCACCTGCCCCATACCTTCGGCCAGCGCGCCGTAAATGCCGAAACCGTTACTATTGAAGACAAACGGCGGAAAATTCACGATCCGATCCTGAATACCCTTCAGCACCAGATCCGTTTCCTTCAACACCTTCAGGTTATCGGCCTCCGGGGAATAACTCTTCCCGTCCACACTCTTGAACCGCAGACAGCCAAAACTGCCCGCCAACCGCAGACGGTTGCGCAATACATCCAGCGCAATGCGCGCCGATTCGTGCATACGCGCCATCTCCTCATTGATGACATAGGTTTCCCGGTTGCCCAAGTAGGCCCAGGTGACACCCACCAGCACAATCAGGCCGATGACCATCGCCACCATCAGCTCGATCAGCGAAAAACCCGCTGTTTTTTTCATCCTGGTTTTCATGATTCACAATTCCCCCAGAAGAAAGACCTGCTGCGAACCCTTTTCAAAGAGATTACCCTTCTTCGATTTGCCATCCGCGTCCTCGGCACGCCCCTGATCCCACTTGATACAGACCATGTAGTAATTGCCCTTGCCGACACTGCATTTCTTGCCATCTGTCGTGCGGCAACTCTGCACCTTGGCGGCAGGAACGGACTTCTCCAGATTCCTCAGCCAGTTGTTCGTGTCCTTCCAGGCAGAATCTCCAGAGGTCGCCACCTGCACGTTGGCGCCGTTCTCATGGTTCACGCTGTAGAAACCTGCTTCCGCGCCACGCTGGTTGGTGCGCACCTTGTCCAGCATCGCGTTGGCATAATCCAGCGCCACCGAACGCGACGTCGCGCTGCTGTTGAGCTTCAGCGCCGAAGTCTGCAACCCCACCAGACCCAGCAGTCCAATGGAAAGCACCACGATGGCAATCAGGACTTCCAGCAGGGAAAACCCGCCCGGCTTCTGTATGCTCGTTTCTCGCATGATCTTTTCCTTTCCTTTCAGGGACAGGCAAACGACGTGCTGCCAATGCGTCCCACCGCGTTGATGACGATCGTCCGCCCCACTTCCTTGCCGCTGGCACAATCGATGGGAATCAGGTTCATGGAAAACGCCGTCATTTTCGCGCCGTTCACCTCGTCCAGCCCGCCGCGCGGGTTGAAGCCGATGGCAAATGGCACAGGTATCTTGATGTCCGCGCTGTGGAACTCCACGCCCTTCAGCGACAAATCACGTTTTTGTACAACAAACGGCGTGTTCGGACTCTTGAACAGCGCGGCTTCCACCCGCCAGCCCTGCGCCAGATCACTATTGTCCACATCGCTGCGCACCACCGCCGCAGGCGTGCCGCGCCGGATCGCCTCGCTCCGCGCCAGCGCCAACGCCGTGATCAGCTCATTGCTGTAGCTGCTGACCCGGTTCCTCTGGATCATCTCCCGGATGCTGGGCACCATGAACACAGCCAGAATGGCCACAATGGTGATCGCCACCATCAATTCCACCAGCGTAAAACCGGCAGCAAAGCGCCTTGAACACATGCACAAACCCCCTTGAGTTGCCATACCATTCACCTCATTGGCCATGTTGTTTCCGAACCTTTTCCGGGAACCCGTTCACTCTCGGAAACCACGAACAGGTTCTGAACCCGTCGCAATTCTGAACACTGAACGCGCTCCGCCTTCACCCGCATTATCCATTCTGAACGCTGTATGTGCAGGATTTTCAGACAAATGGCCGATTAAACGGTGCAAGCGGTCATTCATCGTAAAACAAACTCCGATTTGAAACCCCGCCCGCAAGAACGATGCGGCGGGCAGATCGTGGTGGCGGACAGGTTCTTTCCGAGCCGCAAGACGTGTCCGTCCTGCGGACACAAGCTGGCCGAACTGCCCCTGTCCGCGCGGATGTGGGATTGCTACCCGCAATGTGGAACGCAGCACGACCGCGACGTGAATGCCGCGATCAATTCGAGAAACAACGCCGTGAGTTCCACAGTGTCAGCCTGTGGAGAAAAAGGCTCTGGCCACTGCCGCAAGACAGCGGCGACGTAGGAAGCCAACAGCAAACCCGCGTCTGTTCAGAAAGGTTCAGACTCAAGCAGGCAGGACTGCACGCGGGGCCGCCACATGACCAGCCGTAAATACTACAGATCCCATCCCAGACCGACGCCGCCGGCGGTGTTGTCGATACCGCAGGCAACGGTAGAGGCGCCGGTACATGCCGCCTGCCCCATTGCCGCACCGGAAGCGAGCAGCGCGGTGAGCGCCGCGCCCAAAACCAGTTTTTGCGAGGATTTCATTTGAAGGCTCCTTTTACGTGGATTATGGAAAACATCGCGCTCAAGTCCATCGCCAAAAGCGAGGCCGCAGACCGTGGCCATCCATGCGGCGGTTCAGTCTTTCTGTCGCATCCCGGACGACGCCTGCGGTGCGTCCGGCATTGCCGATATCGATCATGCCGGGTTTTCTTGCAATTTCCTCTCCACGGGCATCATGTGCTTCTCGTATTGCGCGATCTTCCAATCCAGATGGTCGATCATTTTTTGCATGTCGATCACGCGCGCGGCGATCTGGGCGCGTTGTTCGATGAGGATCTGTTTGCGCGCTTCGGCGCTGGCGTCGCCTTCCTGAAAAAGCGCGACGTATTCGATCAGCG
>JAISWQ010000165.1 GCA_031271025.1 Zoogloeaceae bacterium
CCGCGCGCGCGGCGGCACTGTTGCGCGGCGAAGTCTTCGTCACGCCCGACGATGTGCGGCGCGTCGCCCTGCCCGCGCTGCGCCATCGCGTTGCCCTGTCGCCAGAAGCGGAAATCGAAGGCAACACCACGGACGCGCTCCTGCGCGTCCTGTTCGACGAAGTGGCCGCGCCGCGCGTTTAGGGCGACAAAAAGTGAAAACCTGCTTTTTGTCGGGACAGCCTGGTTTTTTGTCGTTTTTACACGGTTTGAAGGCAGGCTTTGCCTGCTTTCAAACCCAAATCAATCCGGCAAAAAGCAGGTTTTTACTTTTTGCCGGACACTAATCATGTTGCTTCCTCGCGCAAACCTCGTCGTTGCCGCCGCCCTCTGGCTGGGGATGGCCATTGCCGCCCTGTTCCTTGCCGCGCTCACCTTGTTCTGGCAAGGGCTGGGCATTCTCCTGCTGGCGCTGGCGCTGGGCGATGCCTGGCTTGTCTGGCGGCGCGGCAATCCGCTCACCATTGCGCGGCGGATGAACCTGATCTGGCCGGTGGGCGTGGAGCAGAAAATCCGTCTGCATCTGGCGCCGGAGACCGGTTGGCGCGGCGGACGTCTTTTGGGCCAGCTTTTCGACCAGCATCCCGACGCGCTGGAATCCCCGGATCTGCCTTTGACCTTTGTGATCGGCGCGGGGCAGTGGCAGGAACTCATCTACCGGGTGACGCCCAATCTGCGCGGCGAACAGACGTTTGGCCGAACGCACCTGCGCCTCGCCTCTCCCTTGGGTTTCTGGCATTTGCAGCGTTGGTTTGGCGAGGCGCAAACGGTGCGGGTGTTCCCGAATTTCGCGCGCGTGGCGCAATACGCGCTGCTGGCGACTGACGACCGTCTGGCGCAGATGGGCGTTCTGCGCCGTTCGCGGCGCGGCGCGGGGCTGGATTTCCATCAGTTGCGCGAATACCGCCGCGACGATCCGCCGCGCAGCATCGACTGGAAAGCCAGCGCGCGCATGAGAAAGCTGATCGCGCGCGAATATCAGGATGAGCGCGACCAGCAGATCATTTTTCTGATCGACTGCGGCCAGCGGATGCGCAGCCGCGACGACGCCCTGTCGCACTTCGACCACACCCTGAACGCCATGCTGCTGCTCGCCTATGTGGCGCTGCGGCAGGGCGACGCGGTGGGCTTTGCCACTTTCGCACACGCGCGGCCACGTTTTTTTCCGCCGCAGAAGTCGACGGCCACCCTGCAAAAATTGCTGGAAGCCGCCTACGATCTGCAACCCTCGACGCAAACCTCCGACTATCTCGCCGCCAGCGATCTTGTCGCGCGTAACATTCGCAAACGCGCGCTGGTGGTGCTGCTCACCAACCTGCGCGACGAGGACGAAACCACCCTGTCGCCCGCAATCGCGCAGTTGCGCGCGCGCCATCTGGTGCTCTTGGCCAGCCTGCGCGAAACCGGGCTGGACAAACGTCTGGAAGGCCGCATCGAGCGTTTCGACGACGCCCTGGGCTACGCCGCCGCCCTGAATTACCGCGAAGCCCGCCGCCGCCAGCTTGTCCGCCTGCGCGCGCAAGGCGCGCGTCTGCTGGAAACTTCCCCGCAACAACTCCCCATCGCGCTGGTCAACCGCTACTGGGAACTGAAACGCGGCGGGGCGATTTGAGGGGGCTGTTCATGGTTTCTGATTTCCCCTGAGGTTTTTTTCTCCATCCTCGTCACAAGTGAGGCGCTGGTCCTTGCGCAGCACTTGGCGACGCTGCCTGGAAAAACGGGCAAAAAAGGCGGCGCTCATGAAGAAAACCAGGGAAAGCAACACTTCTCCCAGCGCGAACCAGCGGCTTGCGCCCGTATCGCTGGAAACACGAACCAGACCTTCCATGAGGTAGAGCAGAATCAACAGGGTAGCTACCTGATAGGTGTAACGTCGACCGTTCAGGATGCCGGTGAGTGGCAGAAGCAAAGGCAGCGCCTTCAAGGCCAGCCAGGAACCTCCCGGTTGAATGGGGGCGAGGCGCAATTCCCAGGCCAGGCAATAGAAAATCAGGATGATGAGGCTGGCGCTGGCCATCAAGCGCAAACGGACGAGACGGCGGTCAGGTGCAGGCGTGGAATTCATGAATTCAGGACTGGGGAAACTCAAGCGAAAACGCAGCAGGATATGCCGTTGCGCTTTACTTCGTTCGCTGTGATCTGCTCACTGCGGGGCTTTTACTCGCAGGAGGGCGCTGCTGGGCGCGTTACGAAAAAAATCACCCCCAAGGGGGGCGATTTCATGCCGTCACAACAACGGAAACAGGGGTTCAGGCTTACTTGGCTGCCTTTGCGGCTTCGGAAGCCGCCTTGCTGGCAGAACCGCTGGCTTTTTTGGAGGTCGCCTTGGGTGCGGTTGTGTTGCCGATGCTGGAGAACGCCTTGATGTTGCTGTCAGCGATCTGGGCCACCTGCTGCGCCATGAAATTGATGCGGTCAAAGGTTTGGGAACTGGCTTGCAGCACGGATTTCATGGTGCTGGCAAACACATCGCCGCCGGCTGGCAGCTTGTTCCTGGTTTCCTCGATGGCCGATTCGGCGTTTTCGGTCAGTGCCTTGTAGTGTTCCTCCATCACGCCGGTGATGTCTTTCTGCATGTTGAGGATCAGTTCATAGAGGTTGTGATAATACTCGCGGGTACGCTCAAGACCCGGCTCGACCTGGGCATAGCGAGCCGCAAGCGCCTGTTTCGGAGACTTCGACTCGATAATGACATTCGCGTTTTCCGCGCCAGTCTGGATATTGGAACGGATGGCGCTCAGGTTGAGATTCGCCAGCTTTTCGATATTATCCAGCGTGCTGCGCATCAGCGCGACCAAGGCTTCCGCATTGGCTTTTTGGGTAGCGGCAACTTGCTTGGATTTTTCAGTGCTCATATTGGACTTCCTTCAGGGATGACAGAGAGAGGTTACAAACCCGTTACAAATGCTTGGCAAGCGCAATCATAGCAGCAATCAAAGGAAAATGGGAACTCATGCGAAAAAGTTGACAATGCCATCCAGATTTGAGAATGACAATGCGGTACATGCCCCTGCGCGTGTGGCAGGCTTGGCGTGATAGGCAACGGAAAGTCCCGCCTCGGCCATCATGAGGAGATCGTTCGCGCCATCCCCCACCGCAATCACGGCTTCCCGTTTCAACCCCAGTTTTTCCCGCAGCATCCGCAGGTGCCGTGCCTTGGCCTGGGCGTCGACAATCGTGCCGATCACTCGCCCGGTCAGTTTGCCGCCGCTGATTTCCAGTTCATTGGACGTGGCAAAATCAAAACCCAATTCGATGCGCAGGCGCTCGGTGAAATAGGTGAAGCCGCCGGAGAGAATGGCAGTACGCAACCCTGCCGCCCGCGCAGCCTCCAGCAGTTCGCGCGTGCCGGGCGAAAGCCGCAGACGCTCACCATAGACCCGCGCCAGCACACGGGCATCCAGTCCTTCCAGCAGGGCAAGGCGACGGCGCAGACTTTCCGGGTAGTCGATTTCACCGCGCATGGCGGCAGCGGTCACGGCGGCAACCTCTGCCTTCTTTCCCGCAAAATCGGCGAGTTCGTCGATACATTCGATGGTAATCAGCGTCGAATCCATATCGAAGGCGATGAGGCCGTAATCCGCCAGACGCGCCTTTTGCGGCATGAAGGCCCAATCCAGCCGTTCCGCTTCCACGGCAGGAATCAGCCTGTCGAAAGCGGCAGAGCGCCGGGCGGCGACAAGACGGGTGACTTGCGGCGGACGCGGCGCGATCCGGGTCGCGCCGGTGGCTTCCCGCAAACGTTCCAGCAGGTGGGTGGGAATGGCATTGCCTTGCAGAATGAGATCTTCTTGACTCATGGAAAATGCGGGAAGAACAGTGGGAAAAAATCCGTATCTTACACGTGTCGGGCAAGGAAAAATCGTCATTGCGAGGGACTTTGGCCTCGTGGCAATCCATGCGTTTTTCTGGATGGCTTCGTTACTCTGCGTTTCGCAATGACGAATTCCCGCCACTTTGAATTGTTCCCGCAAAGGCGCTACAACCCCCGAGCCCAGGCCGGACGCAGGGGCGCGGATTCCGGCGCGGCGAGGGCAGCGCGCAACTGGGCAAGCAAAGCGGGCTTGTCCTGTGGCAGATTGCCGCGCAGGGAAAGCCAGTTGGATGCGTGGTCGCTTCTGAATACTGTGCGGCACAATTCCAGATGGCTCAAAAAAATCTCCATCTCCACCAACAGTTCCGGTACGCCGGGGGCTTGCCAGCCCGGGAAGTTCGCGCGAAAACGCGCCTCGCCTCTGGGGAAACTCAGCACCAGTGTTGCCAGAAATTCTGGCTGTGTCGCGTTGGCAAGCTCGGCGGAACGGCGGGCGTGCTGTTCAGAAAGCAGGGTGCCGCCCAGCCCGTTCAGAATCATCACCGAGCGGCTGATGCCTGCCATGCCCAGTTTGGAAAGGGCGTCTTCCGTACTCGCAAAGGTCTCGCCCTTGCCGATGATCTCCAATATTTCGTCATCGCCCGATTCCGCCCCGACGTAGGCGAGTTTCAGGCCGGCGTCGGCCAGTTCCGAGAGTTCGGTCACGCTCTTTTTGCGCAGATTGCGTGGCAGGCAATAAGAGGAAACCCGATGCACATGGGGCAGATATGTGCGGATCGCGCGCAATGTCGTCAGCAGCCGCCGTGTGGGCAACACCAGCGCATCGCCGTCGGCGAGAAAAACGCGCCGCGTCGCCTGTCCCCAGGGGGTTTCTCCAATGCGGCGGATACTTTCCAGCGTTTCCGCCTCGTCCCGTGCCCGAAATTTTTTCTGCGGATCGGTATACATCTCGCAGAAGGTGCAACGGTTCCAGGAACAACCGTCGGTGAGCGGCAAGATCAGCGATCTTGCTTCACTGGGCGGACGGTAAACGGGTTCAATGTAACGAATGGGAATGGGCATGTGCAACAGAAACAGATTGGTACGATCAGGGGCGGATGATACACCGGCTTGCCGCAGGGCAATTGCACTGTTTCCCCCCATTTTCTGGCATGTTTTCATGCCTCGATTCGGTTTTCCCCGGAGGCCCCATGTGCCCGTCGCCCGTTGAGGGAGGCAACATCGTGCGATTACCCTGGGCAGAGGCAGGGTAATCACACAATATCAATATACCTCGGTTCCGCTGGGTTATCCGCTGCTTTCATCGTAAAACCAACTCTGGTTTGAAACCCCGCCCGCAAGAAAGGTGCGGAGGCCGGGGTTTCGACCGTAGCCATTTTTTGCGCCAAAACAGTTTCTCAGAGGCTCGCCACGGTGGCGTGGGGCGAAGCCGGGGTGTGTTCCAGATAACGGAGAATGCCGCGCGCGAGGGCTTCCGCCATTTTGTCCTGATAACGGCTGTCGGCGAGTTTCTTTTCCTCTTCCGGATTGGAAATGAAGGCGGTTTCCACGAGGATGGAAGGAATGTCCGGCGCTTTCAGCACCGCGAATCCGGCCTGTTCCACGGCGGGTTTATGCAGGCGATTGATGCCGCCCAGTTCGCCCAGCACGGAATTGGCAAGGCGCAGGCTGTCGGTCTTAGTGGCGGTCTGCGAAAGATCGAGCAGGGTTTTGGCCAGGAAAGGGTCCTTGATCTTGAGATTGACGCCGCCAACCAGATCGGCATCGTTTTCCTTTTGCGCAAGCCAGCGCGCGGCGGAACTGGAAGCGCCTTTTTCGGAAAGCACGAAAACCGAGGAACCGCGCGCTTCCGGCTTGATCCAGGCATCGGCGTGAATGGAAACGAACAAATCCGAGCGTACCCGCCGCGCCTTCTGCACACGGGCGCTCAACGGCACGAAAAAATCACCGTCACGGGTCAGGGCCACACGCACGTTGGGATAGCGTTCCAGCCGGGCTTTCAGGCGTCTGGCAATGGCGAGCGTCACCACTTTTTCGCGGGTGCCGCCCTTGCCGACTGCGCCAGGGTCTTCCCCGCCATGACCGGCATCCAGCGCGATGGTGACCAGCCGGTCTACCCGTTGCGGCGTGTGCTTCGGCTTGCTTTCCGCTTTTTCTGTCCTGCCGCCTGGATCGGATCTGGGCGCGGCAGCGATGACCTCCGGTGGCGTTGCGGGCGCTTCGTCCAGCGCCAGGGAGTCTGCTTCAGGCGGTGGGCGCGTGCCGCTTCCCTGTTCCTGCAAAAGCACGAGCAGAGGGTCTACCGGCACTTTCGGGTAGACATCCAGCACCAGCCGATGACCATATTCGCCAATGGGTTTCAGGGTAAACACCTGCGGCGCAACCTGCGTCTTCAGTTCCATGACGAGGCGCACCACGTCCGGTTGATAGCGTCCGGCGCGCAGGCGTTTGATGTAAGGATCGTTTTCGGTGATCTTGTCCGCGAGGCTCTCCAGTACCTTGCCGAATTCGATCCCTGTGATGTCGACCACCAGCCGGTCTGGATTTTCCAGGATGAAGTGGGAAAACTGGAGCGGCAGATCGTGCTCCAGCGTCACGCGGGTGTACTCCTGAGCCGGCCAGACCCGCACCGCCAGAAGGGTGGGGCGTTTGCCGCCCGCCGTTTCTTCCGCGCGTAGCACCCGGGGGAGGACGGAAATGAGCAGTGCCGCGCCGGTGGAACGGAGAAAACCGCGCCGCGTCAGACCGCGGTTGCCTGTGTTCGCGGCCAGAGGGTGAGCAGATGATTCAGACATTGCCTGCCCTCCGCGCTGCACGCCCGGAGTTCGCAGTGACGTTTGTCCGTATCTTCCGGCACATGCTGGAGCGCAAGGCGCACATCAGCGGGCGGCACATGACCTGCCGCTTTTTCCGGCCATTCCACAAGACAGACCGCATTCCGGTGAAAATACGCTTCAAGCCCGGACTCCTCGAATTCCTCTGGCGAGACGAAACGATAAAAATCAAAGTGATACAAGTATAATCTCGAAACTACATAAACTTCAACCAGTGCGTAAGTCGGACTTTTGACGGCGCCGGCGTGTCCCAGGGCGTTCAGCAGGGCGCGGGTCAGCGTGGTTTTGCCCACACCCAAGTCGCCTTCCAGATAAACGACGAGGCCGGGAGAGAGGGCGGACGCCAATGCCGCGCCCAGTTTTCGGGTGGCGACTTCGCCGGACAACGTGCCTTGCCAGCAACAGGTTTCCTCATGCCGCATCGTGATGCCTCCTCCATTGAAAGTTTGCATGCCCTGAAAGCCTGGGCGGCAGAACTGGGCTTTGCCGCGCTCGGCGTCAGCCGCGCCGAAATCGCCCCGGAATCCGCGCAGAACCTGATGGCATGGCTGGCGCGGGGCGAACACGGAACGATGGATTATATGGCGCGTCATGCGGCGCTGCGCGTAGCGCCGACGGCGCTTTTGCCCGGTACGTGCAGCATCGTCTCGGTGGCGCTGGATTACGCCCCGGAAGCAGGGCTTGCCGCCGCCCGCGCGACACTGGCCGCACCCGATCGCGCCTATGTTTCCCGTTATGCGCTGGGACGCGATTATCACAAGCCGATGCGCCAGCGTCTGCAAAAACTGGCGGAACGCATGACGGAAGCCTTTGGCGCTTTCCGCTATCGCGTCTTTTCCGATTCCGCGCCGGTAATGGAAACGGAACTGGCGCGCAAGGCGGCGCTGGGCTGGCGCGGCAAGCATACGCTCGTGCTTTCCCGTCAGGGGTCGCTGCGATTTCTCGGCGAGTTGTACACGGATCTGCCGCTTGCGTCCGCCGCAACCGCGGAAGCGGGACATTGTGGCCGTTGCCGCGCCTGTCTGGAGGCTTGTCCGACCCGTGCCATTGTCGCGCCCTACCGGCTGGATGCGCGGCGCTGCATTTCCTATCTGACGATAGAGCACGCGGGCGCGATTCCGCTGGCGTTGCGTCCGCTGATTGGCAACCGCATCTACGGTTGCGACGATTGCCAGCTTGTCTGTCCCTGGAACCGTTTCGCCCCTGCCGGTGACGCCACGTTCGCGCCACGGGCAGGGCTGGATACGGCGTCATTGCTCGAACTCTTTGCCTGGACGGAAGCGGAATTTGGAGCGCGGCTGGAAGGCAGCCCAATCCGGCGCATCGGCTTTGAACGCTGGCAGCGCAATCTCGCCGTTGCCCTCGGCAACCTGCCGGAGACCGTGGCGGCAGAAACACGCGCCCACGCCATCCTGGCCTTGCGAGAACGGGCCACAATGGCGTCCCCCCTGCTCGCGGAACATCTGGCCTGGGCGCTGACACAGTTGGAAGGCCGGATTTGAGAAGCGGTTCATGATTTCCGATAGGCCGCTTCTCCAGGCGTCCGATCCAAAAATTCTTGAACTGACCATGCTCACCATTGATACAATCACGTTTTCCGTCTGGCATGGCCGCCCGGATTTCCCGCTGGTTGGGCGCGCATGGACGTTCTTCCCTTTCGGGAGGTGCATTAATGAACGCAAGCGAACGCATGGACGACCGCCCGGCATCAGGGCGGGGCAGTTGGGCGGCGCGTTTTCTGCTGGCGTTTTTGTTGTTGGCGGCTGCGTGTTTTTGTGCCACAGCCGCCCAGCCGGAGGCGCAAGACAGCGCCTTTCCCAAAAACTTCCGCGATATTCCGGGCGTGACGCCGGAGGAGATTCAGGCGGTCGAAAGG
>JAISWQ010000135.1 GCA_031271025.1 Zoogloeaceae bacterium
CCTTTCCGCCGCGCGCGGCTGGGGCGGCAAGGTGCACGGCGTCCGGCAAACCCTGAGGGAATCCGCCTGGTCCCTCGATCTGGCCTGGCGCCCTTTCTCCGGCGCGCTGAAAGACGCCCGCATCAGCCTGCACTACACCCACTACAACAACAAAACCGACCAACCCAGTTGGGTCGGCTACAAGAACCTGTTCCAGGACGAACGCGATCTCAAGTTCTTCGTGATCATGCCGTGGAAAATCTGAGATAAAGGATGGAAGACAGCGCGCTGGCGCGCCGTGTTTTCCGGATCTGTGGGGCATTTTGCCAGACTTCCGTTTCATTGATCTGAATCAACTTCGCCCCCAAAATAATCGTCATGATTTGTGCTCCCCAATCAACAACATGGAGTCAAATCATGAAAAAATATCATGAGAAAAAATGTATTGCCCTGACGCTTTTCCTCGCAGCAGGTGGACTGGGTAGCGCCAGTGTTCAGGCAGAGGAACCCATTTCGGTTATCCAGGCGCCAAGCAATCTCAACGCGAGTCTCGCGGAACTGGGCAAGAAGCTGTATTTCGATCCGCGCCTTTCCAAATCCGGCTTCATCTCCTGTAATTCCTGCCACAATCTCTCGATGGGCGGCACGGATAACCTTTCCACATCAATTGGTGACAAATGGCAACAAGGGCCGATCAATGCGCCCACGGTGCTCAATTCCAGCCTCAACGTGGCGCAATTCTGGGATGGTCGCGCGGCGGATCTGCAAGCGCAGGCGGGCGGCCCCATCGCCAATCCTAATGAAATGGGTTCTTCGCACGCGCTGGCGGTAGATGTTGTGGCCTCCATTCCGGGCTACGTCAATGAGTTCAAGGCGGTTTTTGGCAAAGCGAAAGTCAGCATCGATGGCATCACGCAAGCCATCGCCGAATTCGAAAAAACGCTGGTGACGCCCAATTCCCGCTTCGACAAGTGGCTTTCCGGCGACAAGACCGCGCTTTCCGCCAACGAGGCGGAAGGCTACCGTATCTTCAAGGAAAGCGGTTGTGTTGCCTGTCACAATGGGGAAGCCGTGGGCGGCAACTCCTTCCAGAAACTTGGCCTCATGGAACCCTACAATACGGACAACCCCGCCGAAGGCCGCGTAGCCGTGACCGGTGAAGACGCCGACCGCTTCAACTTCAAGGTGCCGACATTGCGAAATGTGGAGCTTACCTATCCGTACTTCCACGATGGCGCGGCAAATACCCTGCCTGAAGCAGTGGATACAATGGGACGCATCCAACTGGGCAAGAAGTTCACCCGCGCAGAGAACGCCAAGGTGGTCGCCTTCCTGAAAACCCTGACGGGGGATCAGCCGAAGTTCCAGTTGCCCATCCTGCCGCCTTCCTCCGACGCGACACCGCGTCCGACGCCCTTCAAGTAAACCGCATTTCAGGGCCGCGCCACCTCCGCCTCCGCCGGGGGTGGCGCTTTTCTTTCCAGCAGAATACGCGCAATCCTTCTCCCCCACTCCTTCGCGCCCTCTTCGCTTTGTGCTAGCCCAAAAACCCTGCGATGCGCAAGGCAGGGTGCGTCCTCGCAGTATAATGCCCGCATTCCCACCCAAGTTCGTGAGCCCGCCATGAACCGCAAGAAACTCCCCATCGGCATCCAGACCTTCGCCAAGATTCGCGAAGATAACTACTACTATGTCGACAAGACTGCCTTCGCCCTGAAGATGATCGAAGAGGGAACCGCCTACTTCCTCTCCCGCCCGCGCCGCTTCGGCAAGAGTTTGTTCCTGGATACGCTAGCGGAGCTGTTCGCGGGCAATGAACCGCTGTTTCGCGGCTTGTATTGTCACGACAAATGGGATTGGGCCATCAAATACCCGGTGATTCGCATCAGCTTCGCCGAAGGTGTGATGGCGAGCCGGGCGGAGTTGGATGTGCGTATCGGCAATATTCTGGCCGAGAATGAGCGCCGCCTGGGTGTGCCAAAAGGCGAAGGCGGTATCCCGGATCGCTTCATCGCCCTGATCCAGGCGACAGAAGTCCGATTCGGCCAGCGCGTCGCCGTTCTCGTCGATGAATACGACAAACCCATACTGGACAACATCACGACCCCCGATCTTGCCCGCGAGATGCGTGATGGTCTGCGTAACCTGTATTCGGTCATCAAGGGGCAGGACGCGCACATCAAATTTGCTCTGCTTGCGGGGGTCTCCAAGTTCAGCAAGGTGAATATCTTCTCCGGTCTCAACAATCTTTCGGACATCACCCTGAATGCCGAGTATTCCAGTCTCTGCGGTTATACCGATGCCGATGTCGATACGGTCTTCGCCCCCGAACTCGAAGGTTTGGAGCGGGAGGAAATCCGTCATTGGTACAACGGCTACAACTGGCGCGGCGAATCTGTCCATAACCCTTTTGATCTACTGCTGCTTTTCGATTGCCGCGAATTCCGTCCCTTCTGGTTCGAGACCGGCACGCCGACTTTTCTGGTGGATATGCTCATCGCCCGCCATGTCTTCTTGCCACGCCTGGAGCATCTGGAGGCTTCCGCTGCCCTGCTCTCTTCCTTTGATGTGGGGGATATTTCGACGGAGGCATTGCTTTTTCAGTCGGGGTATCTCACGATTGCCGGGAGCCAGCGCTATGGCGCGCAAATCCAGTATCGGCTCCGCTTTCCCAATCAGGAAGTCCGCGCCAGTTTCAGTGAAGCGATGCTGTTGCGCTTGCGTCCCGAGCCGGAAAATGCCTTTCGCTTGTTCGACCTGCTGCGCAAGCAGGATTTTTCCGGAATGGAAGCCTTGATTCACGCGCTGTTCGCGGGCATTCCTGCGGATTGGTATCGCAAGAACGACATCGATCGATACGAAGGTTATTACGCCAGCGTCTTTTACGCCTTTTTCGCTTCCACGGGACTGGAGGTGTTCCCGGAAGACAGCAGCCATGCCGGACGGCTGGATATGGCGGTCAAGTTCGATGGGCAGGTTTATCTCTTTGAATTCAAAGTGGTAGAAGACAAAGCCGAAGGCAAGGCGCTTCAGCAAATCAAAGACAAACACTACGCCGACAAATATCGCGCGCTCGATCAGCCCATCCATCTGATTGGCGTGGAATTCAGCAAGAAGGAACGCAATCTGGTGGGATTTGAAGTCGAGACCGCTTGAGAACGTCCCGGTTCGCACTGGGATTTATGTCCTTTCAAACGAAAAACCCATGACATCCGTCAGAGCGAGCGCGCCAGCACGTAGCCGCAGGTGTTCAGCAGGAATTGCGGGAAAATTCCGATGGCGGCGACCAGGACGCTGTTTACCGAGAGCAGCGTTCTATCGGCAAACGAGGCTTCAATCGGCGCGGCGTTCGTGTCCGCCGTATCGAAGTACATGATCCAGATGACGCGAAGATAAAAGAACGCGCCGACCAGCGAAAAGAGCACCGCCAGCACCGCCAGCCAGTAATGCCCGGAAATCACCACCGACTCCAGCACGGCGAACTTGGCGACGAAGCCGACGAAGAAGGGAATTCCGGCCAGGGAGAGCATCGTGATCAGCATCATCGCCGCAAACCAGCGGCTGCGCTGGTTCAATCCCCGGAAGTCTTCCAGTTCATCGGATTCAAACCCCCGGCGCGACAACAGCATGATC
>JAISWQ010000117.1 GCA_031271025.1 Zoogloeaceae bacterium
AAAAGGGTGGCGATGGCCGCCATGCCCAGAAGCAGGGTGAAGAGACCAGCAATCAGGGCGTGGGAACGGTTTTCCATGCGATTTTGTCAGGGGGAGCCACGAAAATGCGATGGTAGCACGAGGGCTGAAATCAGCGGGGAATGCGCGTCATTTTCCGGAACAGCCAGATCAGGTAGGGCAGAACGGCGAAAGGCCAGACGATGGCCAGCCAGCGGGTGAGGCCGTTGAAGTTGAGGAAGTGTCCACGCTGCCAGAGTTCAAAGGCCGTGGTGGAATAGGGATTGAGCGGGGTGAGATTGACCAGCGCCGTTCCCGCGCAGAGAAAGAGCGCGGCGAGACCCAGGCGTCCGCGCGGCGGCAGGAAAAGACCGAGGAGGAGCGCGATGGAACCTGCCGCAAGGCCATGCCGCGTGCCGAGCGTCAGCCAGGCCAGCCAGTTTTCCGGTCCGGCCAGCACCGCCGCGCCCAGCGCGCGTATCAACCCCGCCAACAGGAAAAACAGGGGGACGGTGAAAAGGGCAAGCCAGCGGCCGCGGCTCAGGAGACTGACGAAAAGACCAACGGCGATCAGGTTGCAGAAAATCACCGCTGTTTCGGAAATGCGGTAGCGGCGGGGGCCATAATCCAGCGCGAAAAGGTCGAAATGCTGGCGCAGGTCGCCGACGCCGAAGAGCAGGATTTCCGGGGAGAGTTGAATCAACAGCCACAGGCCGAGCAAGGTGAGTCCCAGATCCACATGCGGCAAGGGAGCGATCAGGCGTTGCCGCCAGAGCCGCCAGATCGCGGCAAAATGTGCCCCGATCCACAACGCGATCAAGCCGCCAGCGAGCGTGCCCAGGGTATTGCAGGCCAGATCGAGATTGGAAGCCACCCGGCTGGGCAACCAGTTTTGCAGGGTTTCCAGCGAAAAACTCAAGGCCGCGCCGACGAGCACAGCCAGGTACAGTGCCCTGAGGGCCGGCAGTCGGCGCAGGGCAAGCGTGACGAACAGCCCCAACGGCAGATAGACCAGCACGTTGAGGACGAGATCAAACCCTGTCCAGTAATAGGGCCACTGGAGATTGAGCCAGACAAAGGCATCCACCGCGTCGCCGCGCCAGCCGGAAAAAGGATAGAGGCTGCCATAAACGGTGAGGACAACCCAGACCAGGCTCAGGTAACAGGCGAGCAGGTCACGCTCTGATGCGTGACGGGGAGATGCTCCGTCTGTTTTCTGGCGTGCCGCATTCATGGTGACGTTTTAGTCACGATCATGGACTGACTGAACCGGAAATTGTGCCGGTATCGCCAGCGCACCCGCCAGCGGCAGCCAGTAAAAAATCCAGATCCTGTTAGGTGTGCCGATAAAGTTGCTCATGGCAAACCCCATTGCCAACATGCCGCCCACCAATAGTGCGAGCCATAAAACGGCAAGCGGATTTCGCCGTAGCCGAAAAAGTTTCAAAAGACATGCCAATGATGCCAAAACCATCAAAAAGACGCCGCACACTCCGTATTGAAACAGAAGTTCGAGATATAGATTATGTGCGTGCGCAACTGATATTTCGGGCGATAGCACGAAAATACCCAGATTCGCTCCTGCTCCGTGTCCAAAAATCCAGTGTCCCGACATTCGCTCCAGAATATTCGTCCAGATGTCATCACGCTGCGACAGACCGCGCCCAACAGTTTCGAGCAAAATTACCTGGCGTCCATAGATCGCTATCAGTAGGGTAACGGCGGCAAAGCTCAACAACGCGATTTTCCTGATCTTCCGTGACGCTAAAAACATCAACAAAAGGGCGACGGATATTGTTCCAGACAGCCATGCTGTGCGTGACCATGTGAGGTAAATCAGGACAACCAGCATCAACGCACATGCGCCCCAGGCACAGGCGATCAGCCGTTGTTTTGCCGTCAAGGCAAGCCATGTGACAAAAACCAATATTGGCACATAATGTGTGCCTGCATCCACCGTATTACCAAAATTGGCCTCGAAGGGCATCTTGCGATATGAGAAATGAATGGCATCCTGTACTGCCAGAGCGCCGACCGTCCAGAACGTGACGACCAGTACTGGTACCATGGCGCATGCGGCAATTGGGCGGAAAACGACAGATCGGTTCAGCGTTGCGCTACCCATGAGGATGAAAAGCAGGATCATAGATAGCCGCCGCATACTCTGCATTTCTCCAAAACCACTGGCGTTCAGGAACAGATACCCCCAGAAAACGGCAAACAGGACATGGCTTGTGTCAAACGATGGTCGCCGCTTGGAGAAAAGAGCGTAAACCGCGCCCAGAAAAACAAATATGCGAATGAAAGCAAGTCTGGAATTGTCCGATCCTGGCCACCAGAAAATACTTGAAATCAGCAGGAATAAAGCGATGCAGGCGGGCAACATCAACCATGCTCGCCAGCGGCTTGGATTCAACGCATCATCCATCGCCTTATCCTGTAACCTTGTAAAGCGAGCCAGGTGTTGCATACCCCGGGCAGCTTTCTGATTTTACGCCAGGTGCGGCTTCCTATTCCCTTCCCCGCATGGTTGCGCCAGCTTCCAGCATACCAATGGCGGGTCATTGGTTGCCAGATACAAGATGTGCTTTTCACAGACGACAGGCGTCCAATTTCCAGCACATGTTCGCCGCCCAAGCATTCATCGCCGCCTTTGCCCGAAAACCCGTGTGCCAGCAGGAGGCGAGAAACCTCGTTTACGTTGACCAGGGTTTTGGCGGCATTTGACTCGAAGGGTGTTCGATCATACCAATCCAACATGGCTTTTGGGAGCCAGTGTCCAGGTTTTGCGCCAATGACAGAGGTCGCAAAGCGTTGGGGCGCTTCGAGACCGATAAAAAAGTCATGTTCCAGCAAGGTATCCAGAGAAGCAAGCGCCTCCACGTCCGTATCGAGATAAATCCCGCCGTCCCGGTATAAAGCTATCATCCGAACATAATCCGAAACGAAGGCGAACGTGCCTGCTTGATACGCCGCGTGAGTAAAAGGATGGCTTTGCGGATCGAAAAGTTTTTCGTCCCAGCGCACAATATCATAGTCTGGCAGCCAGTATGTCCAGGAAGCCAAGCAACGCTGAGCCTGCAATGGCAATGGTTTACCGCCAAACCAGCAATAATGAATTTTTTTTGGAATGGCGCTCATGCTTTATCTCTGTAATTCACGTTTCTAGGAAGCAACTGAAATGGAATTTCATTGCCGCGCAAGAGGCTCTCCAGCAATTCCACATTTCGCTGCAAACCTTCCGCGCCCGATTCCAGATGGAAGCGGGCAAACGCCCGGCTTTGGTCAAGGCATTTGGCATAATCCTGACGGATGCGCAGAAATTCTCGTTCCAGCGTATCCAGGTCATGGATTTCCAAACCGAAGAAACGGCCTTGCTGGAATATATCGGCCTCCCCGGAAAGATTGACGACCAGAACAGGACGTTGTGCCAACGTTGCCTCGATGATGGCATTGGACATGATATTGATGACAATGCCGGATTGTTCCAGCGCCTGCGCCAGCGTCGTCTCGCACGGCAAGACGGAAAGGTTCTTCAGCGTTTTTGCCGCTTCTGTCCAAAAAGGGACGATACTGCGGGGGTGCGCCTTGACGAGTGCCCGTCTTTCCGGATGAACGGCCAGCCAATCTCGCAGGAGTTGGTAACTCTGTTGATAGCCTGTTTCCTTTTCCTTGTCCGGCCCCACGCCGAGGATCAGGAGCGTATCGCGCTGCGCTTTTGCTGGCGGTAAATCGTAAGCGTCGTCGACCATATGCGATCCCGCCAACACGGCTTGCGAATCGCCGAACAAAAGAGCACGTTGTCGTAAGGCGTCCAGCGAGCTTTGTCCAAATAGAAAATAATAATCGTAGTCATTCATGGAAAGCCGGGGCGAACGCTCCAGTGTGGCGGCATGCGCCAATTGCACCAAAAGACTGCCGCGCCGTCGTTGTTGTAGTGACAGGCGCAAAAACGGACTATAGAGGCTGCCGTTGCGATCATTCAACAAGATTTTGGGTTGATGCCGCGCCACCAACCATTCCGCATGTGCCGCAATGCCAAAATAACGCGTTGAAACAGGGAAAGAAGGCGCTTTGAGCAAGCGTTGCCGGAGAATGACTTGAGGAGGTTGCAATGCAATTTCGGTCAATGTGTATCCACGGCAACGCAAAGCCTCCTTCAACAGTTTTTTCCGTTGCAGGAGAATGACCTTGGGCGCGGATTGCAAGAGCAAAATATCGCAGGGTTCTTCGGTCATCGCCTTGGCTTGACAGCATCGGGCACACACGCCGAAACACCAGTCCCGAATGGCATCGCGCACAAAACGCAGGAGGCTTCCAATCCAGCCGTGACGCTCACGCAACAACAGCCAACGATAACGATCCAAAGCCCTGGATTTTGTTTTCCATGGGTTGCTGGAGTCCACCAGTTCCATGAGCATTTCAAGTCCGTTGTTGCCGGTACATGGATGGGAGTTCCAGCGGCTTTTCAAGTTTTTCTGGAATGCGCCAGATCGGGATGAATGGCCACCAGATGCGACGGCAACCAAACAGTCTGAATGTAATCAATGGAGACAAAACATAACCAAGATCATTGAAATCCGGACGCCAGGAAAAGTTCTTCTTCCTGCGCGTAATCGTAAACGTCTTTTTCCCCATCAATGAAGCCAGGTGTCCGCCGCCAGAATCATTACTGATGACTGCAGTGCAGTCTGACAAATAATCCATCAGTTCCTTGATGCTTGGAAAACTGCGTACCGCGAAATTCGCACAAATTTTCTGAATCGTGGCTTGTTCTTTGGGCAGGCAGACAAAATCAACCATCCAACCGTCTTTTGTCAGACGATTGGCTAACCACATCCAGGCGCGTAATGGGTAATCCTTTTCTGCCTTAGCCGAAGTAGGGAAAATGACGACTTTCGTTCCTGTTGATTTTTGGTTTACGCCAAATTGTACAGGCACAGGATCGGGGCAGCTCAGACCAAACACCTCATGCGCATACTGGTCAATCCACTGCACCATGGATAGTCCTGACTTTGAATCTGGACAAATTATTCTGTTGGCGCCAGGATACAAATGCCCCCGAACAAGAGTTTTCTGCCGCCCCAATTCAAAGCCGTCCTTGGAATTCTTGCTCTTCAGGTAGGCAATGTTATCCAATTGCAAACAGTCAATTGCCAATTCATTGGATTGCGGAAAATTTTTGACGTGGCAGATCACTAAATCATATCGTGGGGATATATCCAGAAGGCTCAGATTTTCATTGGGCAGGATATCCAGCCACGGAAAGTATTCATGCGTGGAGCACATTGAATTGGAATAAAAGCAGACACATGATCCCGCATGACTGAAAATCCAGGCCAGACGCAAACCTATCGTGGTGTCTCCCAATCTCGGGTGGGGAATTATCGCCACTTTCAGATCTTTGAATGATGAGTTTTGAATCATCCTGCGTTCAATCCATTATTTGAGAAATTTCATGACAGAATCGAGATGCCAGAATATCTCATGTCCTGCCTGATCGGAAAAATGTTCCTGCAAGTATTGCTCCGCGCGTGCCGGATAGTTTTCCGGCAGCTCGCGCAAGACCGCATCAACGAGGCATTGTGCCAGAGCAATCTCATCCTGGAAAGGGAAAAGCGCGCCAATGCCCTCCACCACCTCGCGCCCGCCGCCGCAATCGCTGCAAATCACCGGCAAGCCCGCCGCCATCGCTTCCAGCAACACCATACCGAACGGTTCATGATCGGAAGAGAGGGCAAAAACGTCGAACGCCTTGAAATAACGCCGGGCGTTGGGGATCTGGCCCAAAAAACGCACCGACTTTTCTACATTCAGGTCACACGCCAAAGTCTTCAGCTCGGCTTCCAACCGGCCGCTGCCCAAGATCGCCAAGAGACTTCCCAAAGGCAGCCTCGGCAGGGCGCGGGCGAAGGCGCGAATCAACGTAGACTGATCTTTATCGGGATGCAGACGTCCCACGTTGCCCACGATCCAGGCGTCCATCGGCAGATCGAGCGCGGCGCGCGCGGCATCGCGGGGAATTTGCCCGGCTTGCACCGCTTCGATGTCGATACGGTTGTACAAGGTCTCGATGCGCGTTTGCGGCCAGGCGGACAAGGCGGCGCGGAGGTTGTCGCGCACGGCGTTGGAGACGCCCAGCAAGGCCAGGCGATGGCGAAAAACCCGCGCAAACACGCGCCGGGAGAAGCGTTGATAGTCGTCAAAGGCGTGGTGTACGCCAATGACCGGCAAACGGGTAGCCAGAAGCGCAACGTAGATGGGCTTGAAACGGTGCGCAATGCAAAACGCAAAAGGCCGCGTCGCGCAGATCCGGCGAAGGTCAAGCATGGCGCGCAACTTGAGGCCGCGAACCTCTTTGCTGGAAAACCCCAGAAAGATGACCTCGTCGGAAGCGCAACCCTGTCTTGCCTCTTCGCTGGGCGTGCCGGTCAGGAAAACCGTCGTCACCCGGTATGGCGTCCCCTGAAAAAGGCTCGCGTATTGCCGGGCGCAGTCCAGGAACGGGCCATCATAGCCGTGGCAAAACTGCAAGATGCGCGGGGCGTTCGTGTTCATGGGCCGTGGTCTAAAACGTTTCTTTTTCAACGGCCAGACTTCGCGTTGTGTGCATCGCGTTTTCCCGCTCGATCATCGCCGCGAATTCTTCCTCGGTCGGCAGCACGGTCTGATATTTGGAGGCGAAAATCTGCCGGCTTTCCCGCAAGACCGAATATTTGACGATGG
>JAISWQ010000195.1 GCA_031271025.1 Zoogloeaceae bacterium
CGAGACCTTGAAACCACACACCTGATGCGGCTTCAAGCCGTTGGCCTGCCAGTGACGCATCACCGTACTGGCCGAAACGCCCAGTACCTTGCCCATCTTGCGGGTACTCCAGCGCGTGGCTCCCGGAGGATTTTCCTGGGTGGTCAATTCCACCAGCCGGGCCACATCCACCTCGACGGGCGGCGCGCCTCGTGGCAAATCCCGCTCGATCCCCTCCAGACCCGACTCCAGATAGCGCCGACGCCAGCAGGACACTACCGCGCGACCTATCCCCACACGCAACGCGATTTCCTTGTTCTGCAGTCCTTCCGCCGCGAGAAGAATGATCCGCGCCCGTTGTGAAAGCCTCACGCTGCTCAACCTCGAACCCGCCAGCTTGCTTCTTTCCTTATCCGACAATTCCACCTTGGGCGCTATACGCATGATTCCCCCTTGCTTGCTCAAACCAGAACAATATTATGGTGAATATTAAGATATGTCAAGAACGAAACTCTACACTAGCTCCACAGGTGCTGGCGTCTGTCCTCGATGCGTTTGGCCTTGTGCGTGGCGCGCGGCAAGGTGTCGGGCGGGAGAATGGTGACCTTGGCGGAAACGCCGGTGACGCCTTTCAGGTGGGCAGAGAAACGGCGCGCAAGTTCGGCGTCCGCCGCGGGATCGGTGGAAACCCGTTCGACTTCGATGGTAAGCCGATCCAGATGGCTTTCGTCGCGCTCGACGATCAGGCGGTATTCGCCGGTCAGGGCGTGATCCTTGCGGGCGATGGCTTCCACGTCGGAGGGGAAGATGTTGACGCCCTTGATGATGAGCATGTCGTCCAGCCGTCCGTGCGTGCCCAGCATTCGTTGCGAGGTGCGGCCACAGGCGCAGGGGGCTTCGGTGAAGCTCACGATGTCGCCGGTGCGGAAGCGGATCAGCGGACGCGCCGATTTTTTCAGGGTCGTGAGCACCAGTTCGCCGCGTTCGCCTTCCCTGACCGGTTCCTGGGTTTCGGGATTCAGCACTTCGACGAGGATGTGATCTTCCGCCCAGTGCAGGCCGTGTTTTTCCTCGCACATGCCGGCGCAGGAGCCAAAGATGTCGGAAAGACCATAGTAATCGTAGACCGAAGCGCCCCACAAACCTTCGATGCGTTGCCGCGTTTCGGGAATGGAACCGCCGGGTTCACCCGCGACGAAAATCCGCTTGATGTTCAAATCCTTCTTGAGGTCTACGCCTTCCTTGGTCGCGGTTTCGCCCAGATACCAGGCGTAGGAGGGCGTCGTCCAGATCGCGGTGGCCTGAAACTGGCGGATGATGGTGAGCAGCCGGTCGGAAGGCACCGTCCCCGCGTGAATGCAGAGCGCGCCCAGTTTTTGCGCACCCAGCACGCAAGGACCGCCGATGAAGAGCGAAAAATTGAGCGAGTGACAGTAGCGATCGTTCGGACGCAAGCCGGAAGACCAGAACTGACGCGCTTCGTAATCCATCCAGGCGTCAAAATCCTGCGTGGTGAAGGGCGAGGCCGTGGGGACGCCGGTAGAACCGGAAGAGGCGGAAATATAAACGATGTCCCGTTCCGGCACGGCCACCAGATCGCCAAAAGGCGGCACGGCAATTTGCCGGTCGCGCATGATTTTCTTGTCGATGAAGGGGAAACGGCGGATGTCATCCAGCGTCTTGACCTGCGCCGGATGCACGCCTGTTTCATCAAAACTTCTTTTGTAGAAAGGGGATTGCTGGTAGGCGTGTTGCAGATGTTTTTGCAACAGGTCGAGCTTCAGCGCCCGCCACTCGGCGCGGGACTGGGTTTCGAGTTTTTCAGCCCAATATTGACGGTCGGTTGTCATGGTCATCCTCTTGGGGGGGGCAAAAGGCGGGGGATTGTCGCACAAGGGGTGAATGTGAATAGAGGAAAAATCGGGGGCGATCCTGGTGGCCGGGTCGCCCCTCACACGCAACCGCTTTCAACCGTTATTCTTCTTGAATTCGGTCTGGAGCTTTTCCCAGAACGGGTCTTTCGGGTTTTCCCGCGCGAGGCTGTTCAACGCCTTTTCGTAGATTTTCAGGTGGATGCCCGATTTCAAATCAGGCGCCTGGGGGATGAACTCGCTTTCCAGCATGATGTCGGCAAACTTCTTCACGCCCTGGGTGTTGGGGTCGGAAGATTGATCCAGATAGGGCGAGGTGTAAGCGCGGTTCAGGAGTTCCGGATCCAGCTTCACGTATTTCGAGATGGCCTTGACCGTTTCCGCCGTGTGCTCCACGCCGTATTTTTGCGCTTTCAGAATGGCGCGGATGAACTTTTCCAGAACTTCCGGCTTGTCGTTCAGGCTCGTTTCCATCGCCAGAATGCGGCAGCAGGGATGTCCCGGCTGAAGGTCGGTGGAGCGGAAAATCACTTTCAGCCCCTGATCCTCGGCGCGCAGGTCGTGCGGCCCCCAGATTACGCCAACATCGGCCTGACCGGATTTCACCGCCTCGATCACGGCCGCCGGACTTTTCAGGTCGAAGAGTTCCAGATCCCGCTTCCAGTTCAGTCCCGCATCGGCAAGCGCGCCGCGCAGCACGGCATCGCCGGTGGCCAGACGCACCGTGGCGACTTTCGCGCCTTTCAGGTCGCCAATCTTCCTGTAGCGCGCCGCCGCTGCCGGAGTCGTCACGAGCGCGGCATCGCCGCCCATGA
>JAISWQ010000001.1 GCA_031271025.1 Zoogloeaceae bacterium
GTTGGTTGTCCCTTGGCGTCCAGAAGTCCGCCCTGCTCGGATTGCGGCATGGAAACCACGAAGTCCCGCACCGTTTGCGGCGAGATGGAACCATTCTCATTGAAGGAAAGCGCCTCCAGCTCAATCCGGTTGGCGTCGTTCTTCGCCCGTTCCACGGGAGAGAGGTCAAGATTGCTCGTGGTGTTGGAAACGTCGCCAATATCTGCTGTCACATCCTCCCGATTCATGACGCGCACCAGAACGGGGTTTTGCATTCCGGCCAATGCGGCGGGGTCAAAAGCAGAGAAATTCCGTCGTTGCGAGAGCGAAAGGAGGAGGTTTATCCGCCACTTTCAATTGCGCCCACCTGTGCAGGCGCATCGACCAATGGATCGGATTCGGAAAATCCGGGCGGCAACCCTGCTGCCCTGACCTCCTGCAGTCATATCCTTGGAAGCATTCGTTCTAACCTTGCGGCAAGGCTTCCTTTATCATTTTCGCTTTCGATTCGAAAGGAGAGTCACCATGTCCATCACCCTGCAAATCCCTACCGCCCTGCGCGCCTTCACCGAACGCAAACCGGAAGTTACCGTTGAGGGGCGCACGGCGGGAGAAGCCGTCGCCGCGCTGGCGGATCTCTACCCGGACATTCGCGCCCACCTCTTCGATGAAGCCGGAAAACTGCGCCCCTTCATCAATGTCTATGTCGGCGGCAAAAACGTGCGCAACGCTGGAGGACTGGAGGCCGCCATTCCCGAAGGCGAGACGCTGACGCTGGTGCCCGCCATCGCCGGGGGCTGTGCAGCATGAGCCTCATTCCCGACGACCGCCTCCCGGAGCTTTCCGAACGCGATTTCGCGCGCTACAGCCGCCACCTGATCCTGCCGGAAGTGGGGTTGGAAGGCCAGCAGCGGCTCAAGGCCGCGCGCGTGCTGATCGTCG
This sequence comes from Zoogloeaceae bacterium, assembly GCA_031271025.1. Taxonomy (GTDB): domain Bacteria; phylum Pseudomonadota; class Gammaproteobacteria; order Burkholderiales; family Rhodocyclaceae; genus Azovibrio. The sequence goes on from JAISWQ010000001.1 coordinate 922, forward strand.
GCACCGGCGGGCTGGGTGCGCCGCTCGCGCTCTACCTCGCCGCTGCTGGTGTTGGCACCCTGGGTCTGGTGGATTTCGACGTGGTGGAAACCTCCAACCTGCAACGCCAGATCATCCATTCCAACCGCGATCTGGATCGCCCCAAGGTAGCCTCCGCGCGTGACCGCATCCTCGGCATCAACCCGGAAATCAAGGTTATCCCCCACAACGTCAAGCTCACTCGCGACAACGCGCTGGAAATTCTGGGGCAATACGATCTGGTGGCGGATGGCACCGACAATTTTCCCACCCGCTATCTGGTCAATGACGCCTGCGTGTTGCTGGGCATTCCCGCTGTCTATGGCTCCATTTTCCAGTTCGAGGGACAGGCGAGCGTTTTTTACGCGAAACAAGGGCCTTGCTACCGCTGCCTTTATCCCGCGCCGCCGCCGCCGGGTCTCGTGCCTTCCTGCGGCGAAGGCGGCGTGCTGGGCGTGCTGCCCGGCATCATCGGCTCGATTCAGGCCAACGAAGTCCTCAAACTCATCGTTGGCGCGGATGAAAAAGAAGGCTCCAGCCTCATCGGACGCCTGCTGCTTTTCGATGCCTGGAACCTGAAATTCCGTGAACTGGCGCTGGAAAAAGATCCGGCCTGTCCGATCTGCGGCGCACAGCCCACGCTCACAGCCCTTACTGATTACGAAGAATTTTGCGGCCTCACGCGGGGCGCGGCGGAAGTGCCGGTGGAAACCATCAGCGCCCTGGAACTGAAAGCCCGTCTCGACCGGGACGAGCCGCTTCAGTTGATCGACGTGCGCGAACCGCACGAGCGCGCCATTTTCAGATTCGAGGGCGCCAGAGCCATTCCCTTCGGACAACTCATCCGCCGCAAAAACGAATTCGATCCCGCGCTTGACGCTGTTTTCATCTGCAAGGTTGGCCAGCGCAGCATCTACGCCATCCGCGCCCTGCGCAACGCCGGTTACACGGGACGCATGCTGAATCTCAAGGACGGCTCCAACGCCTGGGCACGCGACGTGGACGGCAAAACCGGGCAATATTGATTGAAAACAACCTGAAAGCGCCAGCAAAAATCAGCCGGATACGTGAATTTTCAGGGGGCAGCATATCGCCCAAACGCATAAGCATCAAATCATTCGTGCTTTCCCTTGCGCCTGAAAAATCGCTAAAGTGCACTTTTCTCCTTTGGAATATCGCTGACATGACAGCCCACCGTCCCGCGCCTGGACTGGTTCTGGAAGGCGTGGAATTCGCCTACGAGCGCACGCCGGTTCTGGAAAACATTTCGCTTTCCATTCCTGCCGGACAATTTGTGACCCTGCTGGGTTCCAGCGGTTGCGGCAAATCCACCCTGCTACGCCTGATCGCGGGTTTGCAGACGCCTGACCGGGGGCGGCTCCTCTGGAATGGCGCGGCCATTACCGGCACCAGTCTGGAACGCGGCCTCGTCTTTCAGGATTACGCCCTCTTTCCCTGGCTTTCCGTGGTCGACAACATCGCCATCGCCGTGGGCAAGGCGCATCCCAAGACAAGGAAGGCCGAGCGGCGCGAAGCGGCACGCCATTATCTGCGTCAGGTCGGGCTGGAATCCGCCATCGGCAAGTATCCGTTCGAGCTTTCCGGCGGAATGCGCCAGCGCGGCGCGATTGCCCGCGCGCTGGCGCTGGAATCGCCGCTTCTGCTCATGGATGAACCCTTTGGCGCGCTGGACCCGGTCAACCGCGCCCGCTTGCAGGATTTGCTGCTGGAATTGCGGGAAGCCGCCCCGGTACGTCCCACCATCGTCTTTGTCACCCATGACATCGACGAGGCGCTCTATCTGAGCGAACGCTGCGTGATTCTGGGCGCTGCGCCCGGGCGCGTGCTGGCCGACCTTGGCGTGTCTTTTGCGCGTCACGCCAACCGGCGTGCCGACCGGCAAAGCCTTTATAACGATGCCGCCTTTCAGTCGCTGCGGGAATCCGTTGCCGAAACCCTGGCCGCCGACACCCTGAAACGTCTCATCGCCGCCTGAACCTGAAGGAAGCTCCGCCATGACCACGATTGCCGAAACCCTCGCGCTTCCATCCGCTGCCCTTGCCGCCAGCGTCCCCCCGGAAAGCGTGCCGCGTCGCGCTCCAGAATCCTCTCCAGCCGCCGTACCCTCCGGGCAAACGGCAAAATCTCCCCTCCCCGCAAGCAGCCGCATTCTGCGCAAACTGGAACCTTTTGTCCTCTGGCTCATCCTGCTTGCCCTCTGGTTCGCGGTGGCGCACTGGTTGCCGCTGGGTGAAAATCCGCTGATCCCCTCGCCGCAGGCCACCGCCTTGGCGCTTTGGCAATCGTTGCCGGAATTGTGGAAAGGCACGCTTGCCTCCCTCGGCATTCTCGTGCCGGGGTTTGCGCTTGCCGTGACGCTGGGCGTGGCTTCGGGGCTGGTCGTGGGCATTTCGCCCCGGCTGCAACGGATTTTCTTCCCCTTCGCCCGCGTCGCGGGGCCGGTGCCGCCCACGGTCTATGTGCCCTATGCCATCGCCATTTTGCCCACCTTCCAGCTTTCCGCCATTTTCGTGGTGTGGATTGGCGCTTTCTGGCCGATTTTCCAGAACACGGCGGCAGGCGCGGCGGCGCTGGACGCACGCTACCGCGACAATGCCAGCATCCTGAGAATGCGGGGTCTTGAATACGCCTTCCGCGTCGTTCTGCCCGCTTCGCTGTCCCATGTCTTTTCCGGCATGGGGGTGGGGCTGGCTTTCGCCTTCATCCTGTTGACCGTGGCGGAAACCTTTGGCGCCAGCGCGGGGTTGGGACGTTTCGTCCAGTATTACGCCGATTTCGCCGACTATCCGCGCATGGTGGCGGGCATTCTCTATACCGGCTTCGTCACCTGGTTTGCCATGACCCTGCTGGACAAGCTCAAACATCGCATGTTGTTCTGGCAACGTTAGGGGAACCCGGATGCCGCGTCGCGCCTTGCGTCTTTTCTGCCTCACCCTCGCTTTTGCCGCCACTTCCCCATGGGCGGCGGAAGCCGCGTCCCCGCTTTTTCCTCTGGCGGAGGATTCTCTCCTTGCCGCTGCCCAGACCGCACGGGTGGAAAAGAAGATGCTGGTTGCCCTTCTCGAACTGGAAGACTGCGACAACTGCCGCAGTCTGCGCGCCAGGGTGCTGGAAACCCCGGAAGCGCGGCGCGATTTCGGGCGTGATTTCCACACCGTCGCCCTGCGTCTGGATTCCGATGCCGCGCTCACCCTGCCGGATGGAGAACGTGTTTCCCGCCGCCAATGGGCAAACCGTCTGGACGTGTTCGGCGCCCCGGCCTTTATCTTTTTCGATTCCGGCGGCAAAACGCGCTACCGCCATCTGGGCGGGATCGCGGATGTTGCCGAACTGCTGGCGCTGGGACGCTATATCTCCACCGCCGCCTACGAGGAAGCCCCCTGGGGCGCATGGCGCGCCCAACAAATCGCGGAAGAATCTGCCCGCAAGGCGGCCACGCCTCCCGGACATTCCGGTTCGCATTGAAACCATGCGGGCAAGTCTCCCCGATTACCCCTGCATTTCTTTACCCACAGCCCGCGCGAATTTTCACGCCGGCCTCCAACCGTCGTTGAATTCCACACCTCAGGGTTCCGAGAAAAATTCCCGCAGTGCGTCCAGCACGGCATCCGGGTATTCGGCCATCAGGGCATGACCACTGCCGGGGAGGATGATTTCACGCGCGCCGGGGATCGTTTCGCGCATGGCGCGGGCGATTTTGGGCGCGGTCATCCGGTCCTGACCGCCGGTGACAAAGAGCGTGGGGAGGCGGATGTCGGCCAGGCTTTCCACCGTGCGGGCGTAAGCGTTGCAGGCGGAGAGGTCACGGTGGAACGTGCCCCTGGGCTGGCGCGCCATCAGGCGCAGATTCTGTCCCAGCAACCACATGCCGGGCACGGGCGAACCGCCGATCTGACCATAGCCGTAAGACCAGGCATTGATCATTTGAGCCGCCTTGGCCTCGTCGTCGCGGGCGGCATTGAGCAGCACCGGCGCAACCGGCATGGGAATTGCCGTGCCGACGAAGACCGCGCGTTTGAAATGTTGCGGGTGGCGGGCCGCGCATTCCAGGGTGATGAGCGAACCCATGCTGTGGCCGACGACGTTGGCCTGTGGAATTTCCAGCGCCTCCAGCAGGGCGACAACCCAGTCCGCGAGCGCCTCGATGGAAGACAGCGCCTCGCCCGCGCTCTTGCCGTGTCCGGGCAGATCGGGCGCCAGCGCGAGAAAACCGTGATGCCCGAACCAGCGGCTTTGCAGGAGCCAGCAGGAATGATCCAGTTGCGCTCCGTGCAGGAAGAGCACGACCGGCGTGTCCGCCGCGACGGCGGCCTTCAGCGCCCCGGCGTCCATCGCCTTGCCGCCGGTGTAAAGAAAAACAGCCTTGCCGTTGACGTCTATTTTCATCGTGCGCCCCTTACGCTTTCTTCGCGGCAAAGAGGCCACGATTCAGGTCTTCGATCAGGTCATCCGGGTCTTCCAGGCCAATGGAGAGGCGGATGGTGCCGGGGTGAATGCCGGCGGCGATCAGCGCCTCGTCCGACATGCGGTAGTGGGTGGTGGAGGCCGGGTGAATCACCAGCGACTTGGCGTCGCCCACGTTGGCGAGGTGGGAAAAAACCTGTAGCGCCTCGATGAATTTTTCCCCGGCGCGGCGTCCCCCCGCGAGGCTGAAGGTGAACACCGAGCTGGCGCCGCGCGGCAGGAGGGTTTGCGCGAGTTCATGCCCCGGATGCGTCGGCAGATCGGGGTGGTTGACCGCCGCCACCGTCACGCCAATCTGATTCGCCAGATGCGCAACGGTTTTCTTCGTATTTTCAATGTGACGCGCCATGCGCAGCGGCAGGGTTTCCAGTCCCTGCAAAATCTGGAAGGCATTGAAGGGACTCATGCAAGCGCCGAAATCACGCAATCCCTCGCGCCGCGCGCGGAACAGGAAGGCGGCAACCGTGGATTCCTCGGTAAAAACCATGTCGTGGAAACCCGCGTAGGGTTCGGTCAGCGTCGGGAATTTGCCGCTTGCCTCCCAGTCGAACGCGCCGGAATCCACCAGCACCCCCCCCACCACGGTACCGTGCCCGGAGAGAAATTTGGTGGCGGAATGAAACACCAGATCCGCGCCCTGCGTGAAAGGCTGAATCAGGTAAGGCGTGGTAAAGGTGGAATCCACCAGCAGCGGCAGGCCGTTTTCGTGCGCGAGTCCGGCGACGGCGGGAATGTTGAGCACATCCAGGCCGGGATTGCCCAGAGTTTCCCCAAAGAACAGGCGGGTTTCGGGACGCAGCGCGGATTTCCAGGCATCCAGATCCGTGGGATCGACAAAGGTCGTGGCAATGCCGAAACGGGCAAGCGTGTATTCCAGCAGGTTGTGTGAACCGCCATAGAGCGAGCGGCTGGCGACAATGTGCCCGCCAGCGCCCATCAGGGTCGCAATGGCCAGATGCAACGCGGCCTGACCGGACGCCACGGCGATGCTCCCCACTCCGCCTTCCAGCGCCGCAACCCGCTCTTCCAGCGTCGCGCAGGTCGGATTGGAAATGCGGGAATAGACGTGACCGCCGCGTTCCATGTCGAAACGCGAGGCCGCCTGATCGGCATCCTTGAAAACGAAGGAGGTGGAAAGATAAATCGGCTGCGCGCGCGCGCCGAATTGCGCATCCGGCTGCTGGCCGGCGTGCAGGGACAGGGTATCGAAGCGGTAGCTCATGGGAATGGCGGGACGTGGAAAAAAGCGGTTATATTACCGCGCTTGCCGTCTTTCGGGTTTATTGGCTTCATGTCCGCTTCCTTTGCCGCCATCGACAAACGCGCTGTCCGCGCCCATTTCCGCCGTGTTGCCGCCACTCTGGGCGAAGCCGATTTTCTCGCCCGCGAGGCGGATAGCCGAATGCAGGAGCGTCTGGACTACATTCGCATCGCGCCTGCCCGCATTCTGGATCTGGGCTGTGGCGCGGGAGGGTCATATCCCGGCTTGCGGGCGCGCTACCCGGAAGCCGATTATCTGGCGCTGGATGCGGTAGAGGCGCTGGCGTGCCAGGCGGGCGCGGCAGGGACATGGGCGCTCACCGCGGACGCGGAATTTCTCCCGTTGCGCGACGGCGTATTTGATCTCGTCTGGGCGAATCTGCTTTTGCCCTGGGCGGAGGCGGCGCCGCTGTTCGCGGAAGCCTTGCGCTGCCTTGCGCCGGAAGGGCTTTTCATGTTTTCCGCGCTGGGACGGGCGACGCTTGCCGAATTGCGCGGTGGTTTTACGGATGGCTACGCCCACACCCAGAGCTTCCCCGGCGTACAGGATCTGGGCGACCTGCTCGCGGCGACGGGGTTTGCCGATCCGGTCATGGACAGCGAACGCCTGACCCTGACCTACCCAGATCTGGAAACCCTGCTGCGCGACCTGCGCGCGGCAGGCGCACGCTGCGCGATGCAAAACCGGCGGCGCGGACTCATGGGGCGCGCGCAAAAAACGGCGCTGGCCGCACATTACGAAACCTTCCGCCAGAAAGGACGCCTGCCCGCCACCTGCGAACTGCTCTACGGCCACGGCTGGAAAAGCACGCAACCCGCCAATGCCCGCCACCGGCCGGATGAACACGCGCTCATCCAGTTTTTTCGCGCGAGGGGATGAAGTAGCGGAAATTTCGTCATTGCGAGGCGCTTCAGCGGCAAAGCCATCCAGAAAAACGCATGGCATGGATTGCCACCCACGGGCCTCTCGCCCCTCGCAATAGCGAAAACAGGGGGACGAACTACCCCCTCAGCCGGCACTTTGGATTGCTCCCGCTGCTTCGGTCAAGGCCGCGCAAAATGACAACTTTCTGGCACACAGTCTTACTCAACGCGAAAAATCTGGAAGAACGACAGTGGTATACTTTTTTGCCTTCGTGACGTCGGCAGATTTTTTTCGGCGTGCGTTGTCTTATTCAATAACTTATATTCAGGGAAAGCGATGAAAAGCAATATTTGTCGTGTTGCCGTTTTTTATGACGGCACTTATTTTTTCAAGGTCAGCAATTACTACCTGTATCAACACGAACGGCGGGCACGCCTTTCCTTCAAAGGAGTGCATGATTTCATTCTCGCCGAAGTCGCGCACCGCGAAGGGACGGATGTGCATCACTGCCAGATTGTGGATGCTGCCTATTTTCGGGGACGCCTGACCGCGCAGCAGGCTGCCGACCAGGACAAGCTCTTTTCCGACCGCATTTTTGAAGACGCCCTGATGCGCGCCGACATCTCCATGTACCAGCAGCACCTCTCCACCCGCTTCGACGGCACCTACGAGGAAAAGCGCATCGACGTGCAACTGGCGCTGGAAGCCTATGAAATGACCAGCCTCAAGCAGTACGACGTGGTGGTGCTGATTACCGGCGACGGCGATTTCGTGCCGCTGGTCAAGAAACTCAACACGCTGGGCGCGCGCGTCATGCTGCTGGGCTGGGACTTTGAATACGAGCGCGACGATGGCCGCTTCATGCGCACCCAAGTTTCCACCGGCCTCATCGACCGGGTCAATTATCCCATCATGATGAAACCACTGATCGACGACCGCGCCCGCAGGCAGGATCCGCTCATCAACGCCCTCTTCATGCCGCGCGTGCAGGATTCGGTGGAATACCGCCATCCTGTCGTCAACCCTGTGCCGCCTTCTTCTCCAGAAAGTGGTGAACAGCACGGCGTCATCATCAACCTCCGCACCGACAAGGGGTATGGCTTCATCCGTCCCGACAGCGGTGGCGAAAACTGCTTCTTCCATGCGAGCGATCTGGAAAACGCCAACATCGAGGAATGCCACTATGACGACAGGGTGAGCTTCATCGCCGTATATGGCGAAAGAGGCATTATCGCCAGAAATGTGAAACGCTTGTCCTACTGCGACGATCTGGATGGGATCGACGACGATTTGCCGGTAGCCTCAGCGCCTGCGCCAGAAGCGGGTGACGCCCCCGCACTGAAAGGGATGACAAACGATCCCTATGGAGTGGCCACGGAAGATTTGGAAAGTGAAGTCTGAACAAAACCGGGTTCTGGGCAAGGTTCGACGGCCTGTCTACACGCCCTGACCCTGGGTGTGCTGTTGCCAGACGCGCATCCCTTCCAGCGTGAGATTGGGGACAAGGCACATGGGCAGGTTGAGGTGGGGGGCAAGGTGTTCGGCGGCGCCGCCGGAAAGCAGACAGTGCGCATTCGCGGGCAGACGGCGGAAGGCGCGTTCAATCGCGCCGATCTGGGCTTCCAGACAGCCGCTGAGGATGGCGTCTGCCGTATTGGTTGGGCACGGGGTGTAAGCGCCTTCCAGCAGCGGCAGACGCGCGGCGCCCTGGTTGAGCGCGGTTCGCATCAAATCGAGGCCCGGCAGGATCAGGCCGCCGGAAAAGTGGCCGTCGGCGTTGAGGCGGTCTATCGTGGTTGCCGTTCCCGCCGTGACCACAAGTGCCGCCTGCCGTGTTTGCGCCCGCGCGCCAATCAGGGCGCACCAGCGATCCACGCCCAGCCGGGCCGGATCGTAATCCGTTGTAATGCCCGCCGCCTGTCGCACAACCCGGATTTTGCGGACTTCCGGCAGGGCAAGGGTAGAGCGCAGGGTGGCCTCCCGCGCGTCATCGACCACGCTGGCCAGCACGGCCTGTGTCGGCAGGGACGAAAGCGCGCGGAGGCGAGGCGGCAATTCCGCAAGCTGCTCCCAGGGGAGCGCCTCCTGGCATTGCCAGCCGGAAGCATCCGCCACACCCCATTTTAGGCGCGTGTTGCCCGCGTCCAGATAGAGTACACAGGGGGGGGCGGTCATGCCGGTTCCGCTGGGCGCAAACTCAGGTCGCCTGCCATGAACGTTTTTTGTCTGCCATCGGCGGATTCCAGCAACAGGGCGCCGTTGTTGTCTACACCCCGGCAGCAGCCTTCGGCGACGAGACTGCCGGCATCGAGCAGGCGCACCTGCCGGTCTTGCCAGAGGTGGCGCGCGAGCCAGGCCGGACGCAGGACGGCAAAGCCTTCCGCCTCCATCCGTTGTACATGGGCGAGGATATGGCGCAGCAAGGCCGTGAGGATTTCTTGCCGGGGAGGCAGGGGCGCGTCACAATCCGCCAGTCCGGCAACGGCGCGGTCGGGAATTTCCGGCGCGGCAAGATTGAGACCAAACCCCATCACCACCGCCAGCCCTTCCGGGCGCGTGTCGAGTTCCACCAGGATTCCCGCCAGCTTGGCGCCTTCCCGCGTCACCAGATCGTTCGGCCATTTCAGCTTCAAATCTGGAAACCCCAAGGATTCCAGCGCCTCGGCCAGCGCCAGACCCAGGGCAAGACTCAGACCCGAAAGCCGCTTCGCTTCTGCCTGCCAGCGCCAGCGGAGGGAAAAGGTGAGGCTGGTTTCCGGAGCGGAGATCCAGCTTCGTCCGCGCCGTCCGCGTCCGGCAGTCTGGCATTGGGCGATGAGTGCCTGCGGCCGGGACGGCAGGGCGCGTTCTGCCAGCAACAGGGCGTTGGTCGAGCCGCATTCGGGAATGACGCGCACGTCGATTTGCGGAAAACGTCCGGCAAGCGTTGCGGCATCCAGCGACGGCAGGACGGCACTCATGGCAGGGAAGCATCCACGCGGTCATCGGGCGTTTCCCAGCTTGTCGCGGGCAGTCCGAAGAAGGCCGTTACGAAGGCGACAAGCGCGGGGAAGAGGAGCGCCGAAAAATTGACACCCGCCGCGAACAAGGCAAGCGAGAACACGAACAGTCCCTGCGAAAGCTTGCGCGCCTGCTCGCTTTTTCTGCGGCAGCCGGAAATGAGCCAGGCGTGAATCAGCAGGAGCGGCAACAAAGGCAGCAGGAAAGGGAGAAGTTCCGGCATTCCCAGCCAGGGGAACAAACTCGCGCCAAGGAAGGCGTAAAGGCCATAGGTGAGCGCCAGAATACGGTGAATTCGCGCCAGACGCAGGTGGTTGTTCTGGTAAACATCAGACCACTGTTTCATTGGTGTTTTCCTTGTGTATCGTTTTTCCAGGGGATCATTCTACCGTCACGGATTTGGCGAGGTTGCGCGGTTTGTCTACGTCCGTGCCCTTGATGAGCGCCGCGTGGTAGGCGAGCAATTGCAGCGGCATGACATGCAGGATGGGCGAGGTAAGGCCGTAGTGTTCGGGCAGGGCGAGGACGTGGGTGGCGTCATCCGCTTCCAGCATCTGGCAGCCCTGATCGGCGAAGACATACAGTTCACCGCCGCGCGCGCGCACTTCCTGCAAATTGCTTTTCAGCTTTTCCAGCAGCTTGTCGTTGGGGGCGACGGCAATCACCGGCATATCCTTGTCGACCAGCGCCAGCGGGCCGTGTTTCAGCTCGCCCGCCGGATAGGCTTCGGCGTGGATGTAGGAAATTTCCTTGAGTTTCAGCGCACCTTCCAGCGCGACCGGATAATGGCGGCCCCGACCGAGGAAAAGGGCGTGTTGCTTGTCGGCAAAGCGCCGCGCCCAGACGGCGATTTCCGGCTCCAGCGCCAGCACCTTTTGCACCGCGAGCGGCAGATGCCGCAGCGCCGTGAGGTGTCGGGCTTCCTCTTCGGCGGTCAGCCGTCCCTTGGCCTTGGCCAGCAACAGGGCGAGCAGGAAAAGCGTCGCCAGTTGTGTGGTGAACGCCTTGGTGGAAGCAACGCCGATTTCCGGTCCCGCGCGGGTAATGAAGCGCAGCGCCGATTCGCGCACGATGGCGGATTCCGCGACGTTGCAGATGGCCAGCGTCAGCGGTTGCCCCAGCGCCTTCGCGTGCCGCAGCGCCGCCTGGGTATCCGCTGTTTCGCCCGATTGCGAGATGGCGACGACCAGTTGCCGCGGATTCGCCACGGAAGCGCGATAGCGGTATTCGCTGGCGATTTCCACCGTCGTCGGCAATCTGGCGAGTTCCTCGATCCAGTTGCGCGCCACCATGCCGGCGTGGGAACTGGTGCCACAGGCGAGCACCAGGACGGAATCCGCCTGCGCGAAGACCTCCTCCGCGTTCGCGCCAAAAAGTCCGGGTTGCAGGCTGGCGTTGGCGGTCACCATTTCCAGCGTGTTGGCGAGTGCCGTGGGTTGCTCGAAGATTTCCTTCTGCATGTAGTGGCGATAGCTGCCCAGTTCCACCGCGTCGGCGGCGAGTTGGGAACGTGTTTCCGGGCGCGCGACGATCGTACCGTCCAGACGGCGGATGACACAGGTGTGCGGCGTCAGATCGGCGAGATCGCCGTTTTCAAGGTAAATCATCCGCCGGGTGGTTTTCAGGAGAGCGGAAGGGTCCGAGGCGGCATAATGTCCGTCTTCGCCCACGCCCAGGAGCAGGGGGGAGCCTTCCCGCGCCACGACGACACGCTCCGGCGCGGCTTCGGCGATGACCGCGATGGCGTAAGCGCCCTGAAGCCGCAGGCAGGCATGGCGGGTCGCTTCGGCGAGATCGGGATGGTGTTTCAGTTCGGCGGCAATCAGGTGGGCGATGGTTTCCGTGTCGGTGTCGGAAGTGAAGACATAGCCTTCCGCCGTCAGTTCGGCCTTCAGTTGCACGTAGTTTTCAATGATGCCGTTATGCACCACGGCAAGACCATGCGAAAGATGCGGATGGGCATTTTTTTCGGCAGGTGCGCCGTGTGTTGCCCAACGGGTGTGGGCGATGCCGGTTGTGGCGGCGAGGTCTTCCGTCTGGCGTACCAGTTGCGCAACACGCCCGACGGTACGGCGGCGTTCCAGGACTCCGCCTTTCAATAGTGCGAGACCCGCAGAATCGTACCCCCGATATTCGAGTTTTTGCAGGCCGTGAATCAGGAGGGGCACAACATTCGCCGTTGCCGAGGTTGCCGCTACGATGCCACACATGGAGGGAAGCTCCGTTCTGGAAAGAAACCGCATTCTAGACGTGTACGGTCTGCGCTGGAATAGCCGATCACTGCGTAACTGTACGTGACCATTTCCAAAGGGGTTTTTCTGGAGTAATATCAAAAGGCTTTTCACAACAACACTCAGGAGTGAGCATATGAAGAAAATGTACATTGCCGCCGTCATGGCTGCCGCTGGTCTTGTACTGGCGGTTCCCGCCCAGGCTGACGAGGCGCTGGCGAAGTCCAAGAACTGCATGACCTGCCACAAAACCGACGCCAAGCTGATCGGTCCCGCCTACAAGGACGTTGCGAAGAAATACACGGACAAGGATGTGGGGTCGCTGGCGGACAAGGTTATCAAGGGCGGCTCCGGCGTCTGGGGCGCGGTGCCGATGGCGCCGAACAACGTCACCAAGGATGAAGCCACCAAGCTCGTGAAGTGGATTCTCTCCCTGAAATGAATTTGTTCCCATGCAAAAACCGGCCTCATGGGTCGGTTTTTGCGCGACGACACGAAGCTTAAGCAGACAAACCGGCGGCTGGATTTTAAGCCCCTGATAATGAACATTGTTTTATAAAGGCATTTTTGTCCCCCGGAAAGCAGGCTTTTCTGGCTGGTTTCCGGGTACGGAATGATTGCCTCACGCGGTTGTACCCTGTGAGGAAACATGTTAAAAAGTGACTTTCCTCTGGGGGGTATTAGACGTAATGGTCTTGGGATTTTTCAAAAAACCTGAAAAAATGCCGGAACGGGCAGCCGTCCGCCCAGATGGCGTGCGCGTCAGCCTTGCCCGCGAAGCGGAGAAAAAAACCGAACCAACGCCTGCTGCTGCCGCCCTTGATCTGGACGATACCTTCTACTCCGGCGGCAGTTACGGTATTGAAATTCAGGAAGAGTCGGACATTTACACGGACATGGCCGAACATGCCGCCATGTCCTATGCCGCCGGACAGGACAGTGTGGCGCGAGGAACCCTGCAATCCATCGTCAAGGGCAATGCGGATCCTGCCGCGTTGAAGCTCTGGGCGATGCTCTTTGACCTTTTGCGCCTCATGGGGGAACGTGACGCCTTCAACGCGCTGGGGCTTGAATTTGCCCAGACCTGTGAGCTTTCACCGCCTTCCTGGGATATGTTCGACAACAAGGTGGCCGATACGGAAAACGTAGGTGATGCCGATCCGGGTTATGTAATGGTGCAGGGGGCGCTGGTAGGGGATGATCCGCTCTTTACCAGGCTTCTGGAGGCCATGAGCGGCGGCGGGATCTGTCAGATCAATTTCGGGCGTCTGGCGGGACTGGATGGTGAAGCGGCAGTCAAGCTTGCCAAGTTGCTCAATCAGGCGCGGCGGCGCAAGCTGGGCTGGACGCTGGAAGGCGCGGAAGGTTTGGCGACCCGGCTGGTAAAACGCACGGTGGCCGGAATGCGCCAGAATGAAAGCCTGTGGGTGCTCTTGCTGGAGCTTTACCAGTATCTGGGCAAGGCTGCGGAGTTCGAGGAAAAATCGCTGGATTACGCGATTACCTTTGAGGTTTCGCCGCCTTCCTGGGAAGGAATTGGCGCAGCGGCGCCGGTCAGGCAGGGGGGAGGGCCATTGCGTCAGGATACCCCCAAACCGGCTGCGCCTGTGCTTTCCGGGGAACTGCTGGAAGGCAAGGTCGATGCAGTCAAGGCACTCTTGAAACCCGGCGCGGAATGCAGGCTGGATTTTTCGCAAATCCCCCGTGTGGATTTCGATAGTGCCGTGGCGCTGAAAAACTTGGTTGCGGGGTCACGCGCGAGTGTCCTGGTTTTTCATCCCAACCGGATGGTGGCGGAAATCCTGAGAATGGCGGGCGTGGATCAGGTCGCCAAGGTTGAACTTTCCAAGCATTGAGTCTGTCTTTTCTCCATTTCCCGGATTGAGGTTTGGCATGGAACAGTATCACGGCACCACCATTGTGGCGGCACGGCGTGGCGCGACGGTTGCGCTGGGCGGTGACGGTCAGGTGACGCTGGGCAATATGGTGGTGAAGCAAACGGCGAAAAAAATCCGCCGTCTTTATCAGGATCGTATCCTGGCCGGATTCGCGGGCGCGACGGCGGATGCCTTCACCCTCATTGATCTTTTTGAATCCAAGCTGGACAAACACCAGGGCAACCTGACGCGCAGCGCCGTGGAATTGGCAAAAGAATGGCGTACCGACCGCATGTTGCGGCGGCTGGAGGCCATGCTGATTGTCGCCGACGTGGAAAAAACGCTGGTCATCACCGGGAATGGCGACGTGCTGGAGCCGGAAGGCGGGGTGGCCGCCATTGGTTCCGGTGGCGCTTATGCCCAGAGCGCGGCGCGTGCGCTCCTTGAAAACACGGAACTCCCGCCCTTGGAGGTGGTGCAAAAGTCGCTGGAAATCGCGGGAGACATCTGTATCTACACCAACAAGAACTTCACTCTGGAATCTCTTACCGCATGAGCGTCATGACCCCGCCGGAGATTGTCTCCGAACTCGACAAGCATATCGTTGGCCAGTCCGAAGCGAAGAAAGCCGTGGCCATTGCGCTCAGGAACCGTTGGCGGCGGGCGCAGGTTGCCGAGCCGCTGCGCTCCGAAATCACGCCCAAGAACATCCTCATGATCGGCCCCACCGGCGTCGGCAAAACCGAAATCGCCCGCCGGCTGGCGCGGCTTGCCAACGCGCCCTTCATCAAGGTGGAGGCCACCAAATTCACCGAGGTTGGCTATGTGGGACGCGATGTAGACAGCATCATCCGCGACCTGCTGGAAAGCGCCATCAAGACACAGCGGGAAAAGGCGATTGCGGCGGTGCGCGCGCGCGCGGAAGATGCCGCCGAGGAGCGGGTGCTGGATGCCCTTTTGCCGCCCGCGCGCAATGCCGGTTTCTTTGCCGAAAAAACCGAGCTGGAAGATGGCGGTACCCGCCAGAAATTCCGCAAGAAGCTGCGCGAAGGCGAACTGGACGACAAGGAAATTGAAATCGAGGTGGCGCTTCCTTCCATGCAGGCCGAAATTTTCGCGCCGCCGGGGATGGAGGAACTGACCAGCCAGATCCAGGAGATGTTCCAGAATGTTTCTGGCGGCAAGAAGAAACAACGCAAGCTGAAGATTGCGGAGGCGCTGAAACTCCTGACGGAAGAAGAGGCCACGCGGCTGGTGAATGGCGAGGAAATCAAGCTGGCGGCGCTGGAAAACGTGGAGCAGAACGGCATCGTGTTCCTGGATGAAATCGACAAGGTGGCCGCCAAAAACGCCGGACAGGGGACGGATGTTTCCCGGCAGGGCGTGCAGCGCGACCTCTTGCCGCTGGTGGAAGGCACAACCGTTTCCACCAAGCACGGCATGGTGAAGACCGACCATATCCTGTTTATTGCTTCCGGCGCTTTTCATCTGGCCAAGCCTTCCGACCTCATCCCGGAACTACAAGGCCGTTTTCCGATTCGGGTAGAACTGAATTCGCTGTCGGTGGCCGATTTTGAATGCATCCTGACCCAGACCGACGCCTGTCTCACCCGCCAGTATCAGGCGCTTCTGGCAACGGAGGGGCTGGAAATCGAATTTGTCCCTGAAGGCATCAGCCGTCTGGCGGAAATTGCCTTTCAGGTCAATGAAAAAACCGAAAACATTGGCGCGCGCCGTCTGTATACAGTATTGGAAAAGCTGCTGGAGGAAGTCTCCTTCAACGCTGGCAAGGGCGAAAAAAGCGTGCGGGTCGATGCGGCCTACGTCGCCGCCCGGCTGGATGCGCTGGCTTCCGACGAGGATTTGTCGCGTTACGTGTTGTAGATCATTGCCCCTGTAGAGGAGACTTGCCTGCAAGCGAATCGGCCACGGTTTTCGCAACCACTCGCCACACCTTCTCGTCTTTTGCCGGGTACGGCCAGGCGAGGGGATTTCCAGAATGGTCTCGTTATTTTTTTTGATTTTCCATCATGACTTTGCGTTTTTCTTCCCGTATCCGTGCCTTTCTCTGGCACCTGTCGATCTCCGGCCTTATCGGATTGACCGCTCTGGTTCTGGTATTTTTTGTCTGGTATCCCGCACCGCTGCAAAAAGCCGTGGGGGTGACGGAAATTTTCCTGATTGTGTTGGCGGTCGACGTGATTCTAGGCCCCTGTCTCACGCTTGCGGTTGCGCGTCCTGGCAAGAAGCGCCATTTGCTCATCATGGACTTGAGCATCATCATTGCCTGTCAGATCGCGGCGCTGGTCTATGGTCTTTCCACCGTCGCGCAAGGGCGTCCTTCCTGGATCGTGTTGAATACCGATCGTGCCGATCTGGTGCGTACCTTTGAGGTGGATACCCGTCATCTGGACAAGGCGCAGCCGGAATACCGCAAGGTGCCTTGGGGGCAGCCGCAGTGGGTGTTCGCAACCCTGCCTGAAGACGCGCCGCTGGAAGAAAAAAACAATGTCTTGATAGAGTCTGCCACAGGGGGGCCGGATCTCTATCATCGTCCTGAGTATTACGCCCCCGTCAGCGTCCCGGAGGCAACAGCCATGCTGCGCCAAAAGGCGCAGCCGCTGGAAAAACTCGCGGAATTCAACCCGCCGGAAATGGTCGCCACCGTGCTCGCCGAAACCCCGCAGGCCGATGCCTGGTTGCCCCTGATGTGCAATGTACAAGCCATGACGGTGCTGGTAAATAAAAAGGAAGGACGGATTCTGAAGATTGTGGATCTGAATCCCTGGCTGTAAGGACACCTGTCCATCATTTCTGGTTTCCCCTGGCGTGGTGCGGTTTTCCCCGCCTGAAGGCCGGGGTTTCGACCGTAGCCATTGGGGAGGGGAAAGAAACCCCTTCCCAATGGCGTTTGACCGGCAGCCCTGAAGGGCTGTCGCTGATTTTTGCTGAACGATGCGCGTTTCAGATGAACGTTGGCACAATCGTGTTTCGCATCTGAACCACGGAAGGAGCACATATGAAACAACATATCATCCTGCAGGATGCCTGTCTGCCGGAAGGCATTTGTTATGGTTGCGGCCCGTCCAACCCGGACGGTATTCACATCAAGAGTTACTGGAACGCGACGGGGGATCGCGTGATTGCCACGGTGCAGCCAGAACCCAAATACACAAGCTGGCCGGGACTGGTATATGGCGGTTTTCTTGCCATGCTGACCGATTGCCATTCCAACTGGACGGTAATGGCGCACCACTATCAGGCCGAAGAACGCGAACCGGGCAGCCTGCCGCGCATCGGCTGCGTGACCGGGCAACTGAGCCTCCGATACCTGAAGCCGACACCCATGGGCGTGCCGCTCCATCTTTCGGCCTGGGTGGAAGGGGAAGTGGCGCGCAAATCACGGGTAATCTGCGAAATCCGCGCGGGCGAAACACTGACCACCGTGGGAGACTCCATCTTTTTTCGCGTCGATACCAGCGCGCTGGCGGAAGAAGCGCATCAGCATGTGGCGGTGGGGCACAAAGCGTAGACAGAGGTACGCGGTGCAAGCCTCCAGTTTTTCAGCGCATATTTCATCGTAAAAACCCGATAACGGAGAAAATTTTTGGGCATCCAGAAACGCCCGTTTTTCCCTCCTTCCCCTGCCTTCCTTGACGCACGCCAGCGCCGCCTAAAACCGGTAATTCGCCCGAACGCTCCCCGTCACGCCTTCGCGCTTGCCTGCGTAGCCTTGAATACCGATGTCCAGCGTCAGCGGCTTTGCTGCCGTGGGATTCAGCGTAAAGCCCGCTTCCAGCATTCCGGTGTCGCCTTTCAGTTCCGGCGTGTCCAAGCGGTGTCCGTGGATGCTGGCTTTGGCTTTGCCGTCGTACTCATGTTCCCAGGCGGCGCCGAGGTAGAGGTTGGCGCTTGTGGCTATGTTCTGGTTCCACCTTGCGCCCAGGCGGGTGCGGTGGGAATCTATGGCGGCGAACTTTACCGGTTCTCCGGTGGTGAGTTGCACCGTGTCCGAACCTTGACGGCTCCACAGGTATTGGCCGTAGAGTTTCAGTGTCGAACGTTCGTTCAGCTTCAGGACATAGCCCAGTCCCGCGTGGGCGCTCACGTAGCGGGAATCGCTGTCGAACGCTGCGCGGCGGCCAAGGTGGTCGAACAGATCGCGGGTGTTGAAATCCAGCTTTACCTTGCCGAAGCGCGCCGAGGCTTCGGTGTAGAGATGGCCGCGTTCCGTCGCGTTGAAGGCAAGCTGCGCCAGCAGTCCGCCGCCGGTGTAGTCGGCGTCTCCCTTGCCGTGCACGCTGGCGGCGTTGGCGAAGCTGTTGTGGGTGTCGTAGTCTCCCTCTCCGTGTTCGATGAACGCGCCCAGGGTGAGGTCTCC
>JAISWQ010000031.1 GCA_031271025.1 Zoogloeaceae bacterium
AGGCGATTGGGGGTGCGCCTTCCCTTGTTCATGTTTTCCCCCGCCAGTATCGAGAGCGGTTCGCCACAGGGCGCTCCGCTCTTTTCGTTTGCACGCGCCATTGCGTTGGCGTGATGCGCCGCAGTCGTTTGTCAGTTTGTCAAAGAGGAAATGCAGATGTTCAATATTGTGAAAAAAACCTTCGCCTATGGTGAGCGTCAGGTGACGCTGGAAACCGGAGAAGTCGCGCGCCAGGCTTCCGGCGCGGTCGTGGTCAACATGGATGAAACCGTGGTATTGGTCACGGTGGTGGCGGCCAGGAACGCCAAGCCGGGTCAGGATTTCTTTCCCCTGACCGTGGATTACCAGGAAAAATTCTATGCCGCCGGTCGCATTCCCGGCGGTTTTTTCAAGCGCGAGGGACGTCCTTCGGAAAAGGAAACGCTGACCTCCCGCCTCATCGACCGCCCCATCCGCCCACTCTTTCCCGAAGGGTTCTACAACGAAGTGCAGATCGTGGCGACGGTGCTGTCGCTCAACCCGGAAGTCGACCCCGACGTCCCCGCCCTGATCGGCGCTTCCGCCGCGCTTGCCATCTCCGGCCTGCCCTTTTCGGGCCCCGTCGGCGCCGCGCGGGTGGGCTACCTCAATGGTCAATATGTGCTCTGCCCGACGGCAAGCCAACTGAAAGACAGCCAGCTCGATCTTGTCGTGGCCGGAACGGAAGCCGCTGTGCTGATGGTGGAATCCGAAGCGCAGGAGCTTTCCGAAGACGTCATGCTGGGCGCGGTGGTGTTTGGGCACGAGCAGATGCGGACCGCGATCAACGCCATCAACGAACTGGTGGAAGAAGGCGGCAAGCCGGAATGGGATTGGCAGCCTCCGGCGCGCAATGAGACGCTCAAAGCCCGTCTGGAAGCCGCCGCGAAGGAAAAGCTGGAAGCGGCGTTTTCCATCACCTCCAAGCAGGAGCGGAGCCAGGCGCTGAAGGAAATCAGGACGGAAGTAATCGAGGCGCTGTGCAATGAGGCCGCTGCTGACGAAGGCGAAGCAGCGGAACTTTTCTTCAACCTCGAAGCCGCCATCGTGCGTGGGCGCATTCTTTCCGGCAGCCCGCGGATCGACGGGCGCGATACCCGCACCGTGCGTCCCATTACCATCCGCACCGGCGTGCTTCCCCGCACGCATGGCTCGGCGCTTTTCACCCGTGGGGAAACGCAGGCGCTGGCCGTGGCGACCCTGGGCACCAATCGCGACGAACAGATCATCGATGCGCTGGCAGGCGAATACCGCGACCGTTTCATGCTGCATTACAACATGCCCCCCTACGCCACCGGCGAATGCGGGCGCGTTGGCAGTCCCAAGCGGCGTGAAATTGGGCATGGGCGTCTCGCCAAGCGGGCGCTGCTCGCGGTACTGCCCAAGGCGGAGGATTTCTCCTACACCATGCGCGTGGTTTCCGAGATCACTGAATCGAATGGTTCTTCCTCGATGGCGTCCGTCTGCGGCGCTTCCCTCTCGCTGATGGACGCAGGGGTTCCCCTGAAAGCGCATGTGGCGGGCGTGGCAATGGGGCTGATCAAGGAAGGCAACCGCGTCGCGGTGTTGACCGACATTCTGGGCGACGAAGACCACCTCGGTGACATGGACTTCAAGGTGGCCGGCACGCGCGACGGCGTGACCGCCCTGCAAATGGACATCAAGATTCAGGGGATCACCAAGGACATCATGAAGATCGCACTGGCGCAGGCCAGCGAAGCGCGTTTGCACATCCTGGGTCTCATGGAAGCGGCGCAGCCTTCCGTGCGTGAAGAAATGTCCGCCTACGCGCCGCGTTTGTTCACCTTCAAGATCAATCCGGAAAAAATTCGGGATGTGATCGGCAAGGGCGGTTCGGTAATCCGTGCCCTGACCGAAGAAACCGGCACCCAGATCAACATCACCGACGACGGCGCCATTACCATCGCCGCCACCAGCAATGAGGCCGCCGCCGCCGCGCGCGCCCGCATCGACGCCATCACGGCGGAAGTGGAAGTGGGCAAAATCTACGAAGGCCCGGTACAGAAGATCATGGATTTCGGTGCGTTCGTAAACCTCCTGCCCGGCAAGGACGGTCTCCTGCACATTTCGCAGATTGCCAACGAACGGGTAAACAAGGTGGAGGACCACCTGAAAGAAGGCCAGATCGTGCGGGTAAAAGTGCTGGAAATCGATGATCGCGGTCGCGTGAAGCTTTCCATGAAAGTGCTGCTTGCCAGCGACGGCGAAGACGCGCCGCAGGCGTGACGCACGGGTTCAACGCATGAAAAAACAGCGCCGAATTTCAGGCGCTGTTTCTTTGTGCAGGGCGGTGGTTGCTGACTCAGGCAAGCTGTCTTCAGCTCATCCGCACCGCACCCAGCAGACCATAAACCCCGTAAGCCAAAAGCAGGCTGCCCGCGCAAAAATGTGGCCACGGTTTCTGTAGCCATCCCCGGAAACGCGCCAGCAGGAAACCGGCCAGCAGCAGATTGGGCAGGGTGCCCAGACCAAAGGCCAGCAGCTTCAGCGCCCCCTCCCCCGCCGAGCCGGCGCTCAGGGCATTGGCCAGCGCCGTATAAACCAGACCACACGGCAGCCAACCCCAAAGCATCCCCAACGGGAAAGCCTGTAGCACACCTTTCACCGGCAGAAAGCTCCGGGTCAGGGGAGAAAGTCGTCGCCACAGCGCCTGCCCAGGCCGTTCAACCCAGGTCAGAATGCGGGTTCTACCCATTAGATACAGCCCCATCAACACCAGCATGAAATTGGCGATGAGCAGAAAGCACAGGCGTAGCGGCCATTGCGCCGCCAGCACCAGACTGCCCGCGCCCAACGCCCCCGCAAGCGCGCCAGCAAGGACATAGGAAGTGATGCGTCCCAGACTATAGGCCAAATGGAGATGCCAGCGCGGCGCGCCACCCAGAGAGAGCGCGCCCACAATGCCGCCACACATGCCGATACAGTGCGCGCCATTTGCCAGTCCCGCCAGAAAGAGTATCGGCAAATCAGGCGTCATACACGCGAATTTCGGCAGAACGCAAGGCGCAAAGCCACAACACCCTGCCCCAAACCCTGTTGTCGATTTCTGGTTTTTCCTGGCACAGCCTCCGTTCCATTCCTTTCTTCGCCCCAGACGCAGGGTCCAAGCCCCGTGGCAATCCAGACGACTCTGGGGGTTGCCACGTCCCGAAAGGTGGAACCGCTGCATGGATTGCCACGCCGTACCGCGCCTTGCCTGTGGCGCGTGTCATGTGTCATGCGCATAAATTTGTTGATTTGCGCTAGGGCTGTATGGGCGTCAACAGATCCAGAATCGCCTGCAATTCCGCGCGGATTTCCGCTGTGGAAAGCGTGCCGCCAACCTCTGCCGGCGCAGCGGCCTCCATGAGGGAACGATCCAGATGATTGCGAGCGCCACTGATGGTGAAACCTTCCTGATACAGCAGGCGGCAAATTTTACGCACCAGCAAAACCTCGTTGTGCTGGTAATAGCGCCGGTTGCCGCGCCGCTTGACCGGTTTCAACTGGGTGAACTCATGTTCCCAATAGCGCAACACGTGCGGCTTGACGCCACACAACTCACTCACCTCGCCAATCGTGAAATAACGTTTGGCTGGGATAGGGGGTAAAACCGCCTCTTCATGGTGCTCAGGCGACGGTTCCGTGGAAAGCGGATTCGACATCGGACTTCAGTTTCTGGCTGGCATGAAAGGTCACAACGCGGCGCGCCGTGATGGGGATTTCCTCGCCGGTCTTGGGATTGCGACCAGGGCGCTGCGGCTTGTCGCGCAACTGAAAATGCCCGAAGCCGGCGAGCTTGACATTATCCCCGGCTTCCAGCGCATCGCGGATCACCCCAAAGAAAGCTTCCACCATGTCCTTGGCTTCACGTTTGTTCAAACCAACCTGCTCAAACAGCAAATCGGCCAACTCGGCTTTCGTCAGGGTCATCATGTTTGAACACTTGCCTTTTCGTTTTACGCGCGGCGTTGCGCGCCTAGTTTTTCCGTGAGATGGGAAAGTATCTGGGCGACGACTTCATCCATGTCCACATCTAACAAAGTACGCGCAGTATCTTGCATAACTATCCGGAAAGCAAGGCTTTTTTTCCCTGCCGGGATGCCTGCGCCCTGATAGAGATCGAACAATTGCAGATCAGAAACCAGAGTGGGAGCCGCTGCGCGCATCACGGCGAGCACCGCTTCCAGCGTGGTTTTTTGATCCACCACGACCGCAAGATCGCGGCTGGCGGGCTGGAATCTGGAAACCTCCGCATAGGCAGGCAAACGCGCCGCCGTCGCGGCTTCCAGATCAATCTCGAAGAGGACAGGCGCGGCAGGCAGATCATATTTCTGCGTCCATTTTGGATGCAGTTCGCCAATCCAGCCGATTTCCCTCCCCTCCCGCGACACGCTGGCGGCGCGTCCCGGATGCAGGGCGGGATGTTGCAACGGCGCAAAGGAGAGCACAGCAGGCGCCAGCAGGGTTTCCAGATCGCCCTTCAGATCAAAAAAATCCACCTTGCGGCTCGCGCCGCTCCAGGTTTCGGGAGCTGCCGTCCCGTAAGCCAGCGCCGCCAGACGCCAAGGCTGGACATAATGGCCGCTGGCTCGGGTAAAGCAGCGCCCCAGTTCAAAGAGACGCACGCGTCCCTGCTTGCGGTTCAGGTTGGTCGCAAGATTGGCGACAAGACCACCGATCAGCGTAGAGCGCATCACGGCCAGCGGACTGGCGATGGGATTGGCCAGCCGGATGGGTGCGCTGTTCGCGGCAAAATCGGCTTCCCAGGTTTCTTCCACAAAGGCGAAATTGATGACTTCCTGAAAACCGCGATCCGCCAGTTGCCGCCGGACGATCGCCTCCGGGCGCACATCTTCGCTACTGGCGAGCATGGCGAGCTTGCCGGTCGGCTCCGGCGCGGGCAGGTTTTCGTAACCGTGCACGCGGGCGATTTCCTCGATCAGGTCTTCCTCGATTTCAAGGTCAAAGCGGAAACTGGGGGGCGTTACCCAAAAATCGGTGCTTTCACGGGTAAAAGGGAGTTGCAGACGATTCAGGAAGCTGGTGATTTCCGCTTCCCGGAAGGACATTCCCAACACGCGCGCAATCCGCCGGGGACGCAGCCGCACCGGCGAACGCAGAGGCAGGTCGGCGGCGGAGCTTGCCTCGGTGATTTCCCCCGCCTTGCCACCGCAGATTTCCAGCACCAGTTGCGTCGCCCGTTCCAGCGCCTGCCGCGTGTTGGCAAAATCCACGCCACGCTCGTAACGGTGCGAGGCATCGCTGGAAAAATTGTAACGCCGCGCCCGTCCGGCAATCGCGCGGGGCGAAAAGAAGGCGGACTCGATGAAAATATCGCGCGTCGCAAGCGTCACTCCACTCGCCGCGCCGCCCATGACGCCCGCCATCGCCAACACATTGGCGTCGTCGGCAATCACCAGCACATCTTCCGTCAAGGCCACTGTCTGTTCATTGAGGAGTTCCAGTTTTTCGCCAGCCCGCGCCATGCGGGCGCGCACCGCGCCGGAAAGGCAGGCGTTGTCAAAGACGTGCAGCGGCTGACCCAGTTCCAGCAAAACGTAATTGCTCACATCGACCAAGGCGGAAATGCTGCGGATGCCGCTACGCTCCAGGCGACGGCGCAGCCATTCCGGCGTGGGCGCCTGCGCATCCACGCCTTCCACAATCCGTCCACAATAGCGCGGACAAGCCGCCGGAGCTTCCAGCCGCACCGCGCGGCGGGCTGCGGAGCTTACCGGCACAGGCACACAGGCCGGGAAAGTCACCGGCGTTTCGGCCAGCGCCGCCACTTCGCGGGCAATGCCGGAAAGCGACAGGCAATCGGCACGGTTGGGCGTAAGCTTCAGGGTAAAGAGGCGGTCATCCAGATCCAGATAACGGCGGATATTCTCGCCCACCGGCGCATCCGCGGACAACGGCAGCAAGCCGGAAGCATCCTCGGCAATGCCCAGTTCCTTCGCCGAACAGAGCATCCCGCCCGATTCCACGCCGCGCAGCCGAGTGGCCTCGATCCTGAAACCGCCGGGCAATTCCGCCCCCGGCAGGGCGCAGGGCACTTTCATTCCCGCCGTCGCGTTGGGCGCGCCGCAGACGATTTGGCGCAGCACGCCATCGTCCACTCGCACCTGGCAGACGTTCAGCCGGTCGGCATCCGGGTGTTTTGCCAGGGATACGATTTCCGCCACTACCACATGGGAAAAAGCGGGCGCTACCCTTTCCATCGCTTCCACTTCCAGCCCTGCCATCGTCAGGTGATCGGAAAGCGCCTCGCTGGAAAGCGCGGGATTCACAAAGGTTCTCAACCAGGATTCGGAAAATTGCATGGCAACCCCCCTCGCAAGGGAAAAAATTCATAAGGCCGCGTCAATGCGCGGCAGATTGGGAAAAACCGTTCAGCACGATAACGCCCGCCACAATCAGGGCAATGCCCACCACGGCGGGCACATCCAGCGTCTGGCCATAGACCAGCCAGGCGACAATGGAAACCAGCACGATGCCGCAACCCGACCAGATCGCGTAAATGACGCCAACCGGCAACACTTTCATGGCAAGCGAGAGAAAGAAGAAGGCGCAACTGTAGCCCACGACCACGCACAGGGACGGCATGAGACGTGTAAACCCGTCCGTGGCTTTCAGCGCTGTAGTCGCCGCGACCTCGGTCACGATGGCCAGCGCCAGATAAAGGAAATGCGCATTCATCATCCAACCCGCTCCGGTTGTGGCTCACTTGAAGGTTCCAGCGAGCCTTAAACAAACTGCCGCAAAAAGCGCAGATCGCCTTCAAAGAAAAGACGCAGGTCATTGACACCATAGCGCAGCATGGTCAGGCGATCGGGGCCAAAGCCAAAGGCAAAGCCCGTGTATTTTTCCGCGTCGATGCCCGCGTGCTTCAGCACATTGGGATGCACCATGCCGCAACCGGCGATTTCCAGCCAGCGCCCTTCCAGCGCCCCTTTCATGAAGGCCACGTCGATTTCGGCGGAAGGCTCGGTAAAGGGAAAGAAGGACGGACGAAAGCGCACCTTCAGGTCATCGGTTTCAAAGAAACGGCGCAAAAAATCAGCGATGACGCCTTTCAGGTCGGCAAAGGAAACGGTCTCGCCCACCCACAAGCCTTCCACCTGATGAAACATCGGCGAATGGGTGGCGTCCGAATCGACGCGATACACTCGCCCCGGCGCGATGATGCGAATCTCCGGCATCGTTTCGCAATCCTTGTATTTCGCCACATGCGCCTGCATGTAACGCGCCTGAATCGGGCTGGTATGCGTCCGCAACAGCACGTTTTCCGCCACCTTGCCGTTTTCATCCAGCAGATAAAAGGTGTCGTGCATGGAGCGTGCCGGATGGTCTTCCGGGGTGTTCAGCGCCGTGAAGTTGAAAAAATCTTCCTCGATTTCCGGACCGTCGGCAACGGTAAACCCAATGGAACGAAAGAGCGTCTCGATGCGCTCCAGGGTACGGGTCACCGGATGCAGCCCGCCTTGCGCCTCGCCCCGTCCGGGCAGGGTCACGTCCAGCGCCTCTTCCGCCAGACGCATGTTCAGGGCCGCTTCCTTCAGGGCCTCGCGCCGCGCCGTCAGGGCAGCTTCCACGGCGGCCTTGGCACGGTTGATGGCGGCTCCGGCGCTCTTCCTTTCTTCCGGCGGCAGCTTTGCCAGCCCTTTCAGCCATTCGGTGATTTGCCCGCTCTTGCCCAGATAGCGCGCTTTCTCCTGCTCCAGCACGTTCGGGTCGTGGATGGCCGCGAAGGCTGATTCGGCGGCGGTAATGAGGTCGTCAAGATTTTGCATGGCTAGACATCCAAAAGAAAAAAGGAGGCTTGCGCCTCCTTTATATTGCTACGACTCGTCTCAGGCGCTGAGTTGAGCCTTGGCCTGATTGGCCAAGGCCGTAAAGGCGGCCTTGTCAAAGACGGCGAGATCGGCCAGCACCTTGCGGTCAACCTCGATGTTGGCCTTCTTGAGGCCATTCATGAAGGTGCTGTATTTCAGACCCAGTTCACGGGCGGCGGCATTGATCCGGGCAATCCACAGGGAGCGGAACTGGCGTTTGCGCTGACGACGGTCACGGTAGGCATATTGCCCCGCCTTCATCACCGCTTCCTTGGCGATGCGATAGACGTTCTTGCGCCGACCGCGGTAGCCCTTGGCCTGAACCAGAATCTTCTTGTGACGCGCGCGCGCCGTTACACCACGTTTGACTCTCGGCATGGTTCTTCTCCTTCAAGCGTAGGGCAACATGGCGCGCACCATGGCGACATCACGTTCACTGACGTTGGTGATGCCGCGCAACTGACGCTTGCTCTTGGTGGTTTTCTTGGTGAGGATGTGGCGCTTGAATGCGCATCCGCGCTTGATGCTGCCAGAGGCGCGTACCTTGAAACGCTTGGCGGCGCCGCTCTTGGTCTTCATTTTGGGCATGGTCTGCTCCATTTATGACAACGCCAGGTGTTCCCCTGCGGGGAAGCTTCCAGACCCGACGCTGCTTTTTTGACCCGCCATCCCAGGGACCATTCCCTGCGACAGCGCGTCGAAAACAATAACAATGACTGCGCAATAACTGCGATTTTCTGTCTCAGGCCGCAACCGGATCGGCCTGAGTGGCCTGGTGTTCCCGGCCTTCCGCTTTCGCGGGTTTTTCCTGTTTCTTTTTGGAAGGCGCGACGATCATCACCATCTGCCGCCCTTCCATTTTCGGCATTTGCTCAACCTGGCCGACTTCATCGAGATCCAGCTTGACCCGGTCAAGCTGACGCATTCCGAATTCCTGATGCGCCATTTCGCGTCCCCTGAAGCGCAGAGTCACTTTCACCTTGTCGCCTTCTTCCAGGAAACGCAGCATATTCCTGAGCTTGATCTGGTAATCGTTTTCGTCGGTACCAGGGCGGAGTTTCACCTCTTTCAACTGAACCTGCTTTTGTTTCAGCTTCGCCTCGTGCGCCTTTTTGGCCTCCTGGTACCTGAATTTGCCGTAATCCATGATGCGGCAAACCGGCGGTGACGCCAGCGGCGCGATTTCCACCAGATCAAGACCTGCTTCTCCAGCCAGATAATTGGCCTGACGAGAACTCACGACCCCCAGTTGTTCGCCTTCCTGGCCGATCAGCCGGATTTCCGGCGCATTGATTTCGTCGTTGAGGCGATGCGACTTGTTCAGCAGAGCGATGGCTAAACTCCTGAAAACGTAAAAATGAAGGCGCGGATTTTAGCGGTTTTTTCACTATATGCAAATCTCTTTCTCTGACCGGGGTGCGATTAAAAGTGGCGGGAAACCTCGTCATTGCGAGGAGCGTGGCAACGCGGCAATCAATCCATGAAACGTTCAGTCATCTGGAAAATCAGCCTTTATCCTCTGTCGCCGCGCATTGTTGGATAATACTCAGCCTTTGTTCATGCCCTTCCTGCCGCCGTGTCTTCCGATCTCGCTCTGCTTGCCGCTCTGCCCGCCTTACCCGCCTCTGCCCGTAAAATCGAATGGCCTGCCGCTTCCGGCAGCGGCGACGCGCTTCTGCTCGCGCAGGCGGCGCGGGTCTTGCAGGCGCGGCAGGGCGAAATGCTGGTGGTGCTGACGGCGGATGCGCAGGATGCGGCCCGGCTGCGCGAGGAAATTTCCTGGTTCGCGCCGGAACTGGCAGTGCATCTTCTGCCGGATTGGGAAATCCTGCCCTACGATCATTTTTCTCCGCATCAGGACATCGTTTCGGCGCGGCTTGCCACGCTCTGGGCGAGCCGGCAGGGTGAATGCGCGGTCTTGCTTGCCCCTGCCGCGACGGCGATCGCCCGCTTGCCGCCGCCTGCTTTTCTCGCGGCCTACGCCTTTTCCTTCGCGCAAGGGGAAACCCTGAATGCCGAAGCCTTTCGCGCCCAGGTCACGCTGGCGGGCTACCAGCATGTCACCCAGGTGATCTCGCCCGGCGAATACGCGATTCGTGGCGGATTGATCGACCTTTTCCCCATGGGTTCCGCTCTGCCCTACCGCCTGGATCTGTTCGACAACGAAATCGAAAGCATCCGCGCCTTCGATGTGGAAAGCCAGCGCACGCTTTATCCGGTGTCGGATTTGCGTCTTTTGCCCGCGCGGGAATTTCCGCTGGATGACAAGGGGCGCACCACGTTCCGCCAGCGTTTCCGCGAAGTTTTCGAGGGCGATCCGGGCAGAATCGCGCTTTACAAGGATGTTTCCGCCGGTCTTGCGCCTGCCGGTGTGGAATCCTGGCTGCCGCTTTTTTTTGCGGAGACGGCCAGCCTCTTCGATTATCTGCCGGGCGCGGCGACGCTGGTGACGCACGGCGACGTCGCGGGGGCGCTCGCCCGTTTCTGGCGGGAGACCCGCTCGCGCTACGTGATGCTGAAGGATGAGCCGGGACGCCCGCTGTTGCCGCCCGAACAGATTTTTTTGCCGGAAGAGGATTTCTTTCGCCGCGCGAAGGATTACGCCCGCATCCAGATGCCGCCGCCCTTGCCGGAAACCGTGGCGGCGGTAGCGGTGAATCGCCGCGCCGAGGATCCGCTCGCGGCGCTGAAAACGTTTGTACACAGCTTCCCCGGCAGGGTTTTGCTGCTGGCGGAATCCGCGGGACGGCGGGAGACCCTGGCGCAATTTTTTGCGGAACATGGCGTGAAGCCCGCGCCGGTCGAAACGCTGGCGGCCTTTCTCGACGGCGGAGAAAAGCTGGCGCTCATGATCGCGCCGCTGGCCGCTGGTCTGCGTCTGGGAGAAGATTTTGCCTTCATCAGCGAAACCGAGCTGTATGCCGGATTGCCGCGCGCAAACCGGCGCGAGCAAAGGCAAAAGGCGAGTCTGGATGGCTGGCTCAAGGATCTGGCCGAACTGAAAATCGGCGATCCGGTGGTGCACGAGCAATACGGCATCGGGCGCTATCAGGGTCTGGTGCGCATGGATCTGGGGCTGGGGCAGCAGGAGTTTCTGGAAATCGCCTACGCCAACGAGGCCAGGCTCTTTGTCCCGGTGGCGCATCTGCATGTCATTTCCCGCTATTCCGGCGCTGACCCGGAATCCGCGCCCCTGCATACCCTGGGTTCCGGGCAATGGGAAAAGGCGAAGAAAAAAGCGGCTCTGCAAGCGCGCGATACGGCGGCTGAATTGCTGGCGCTTTACGCGCGCCGCGCCGCGCGCCAGGGATACGCTTTTTCCTTCTCCGAAAACGATTACCTCGCCTTTGCCGAGGGCTTTGGCTTTGAGGAAACGCCCGATCAGGCCGCCGCCATCGCCGCTGTGCTGAAGGACATGATTTCCGGCAAGCCCATGGATCGCCTGGTCTGCGGCGACGTGGGGTTCGGCAAGACGGAGGTCGCCCTGCGCGCGGCGTTCTGCGCGGCGGTGGATGGCAAACAGGTGGCGGTGCTTTGTCCCACGACGCTGCTCTGCGAACAGCATTACCGTACCTTTGCCGACCGTTTTGCCGACTGGCCGATTCGTATCGCCGAGCTTTCCCGCTTCAAGACCGCGAAGGAATCGGAAACGGCATTGAAGGAACTGGCGGAAGGCAAGCTGGACATCGTGATCGGCACGCACAAACTCATTGCGGCCAATACCACGCAAAAGGTGCGGTTTGCGCGGCTGGGACTGGTCATCATCGACGAGGAACACCGTTTCGGCGTGCGCCAGAAGGAAGCCCTGAAAGCCCTGCGCGCCGAGGTGGATGTTCTCACCCTCACCGCAACCCCGATTCCGCGCACGCTGGCGATGAGTCTGGAAGGCTTGCGCGATTTTTCGGTGATCGCCACCGCGCCGCAAAAACGGCTGGCGGTAAAAACCTTTGTCACCCGTTTTTCCGAAGGCATCCTGCGCGAAGCCGTGCTGCGTGAACTGAAACGCGGCGGGCAGGTATACTTTTTGCACAACGAGGTCGCCACGATCGGCATGATGCGGGAAAAGCTGGAAAAACTCCTGCCGGAAGCCCGCATCGTGGTGGGACACGGGCAGATGCAGGAACGCGCGCTGGAGCGCGTGATGCGCGATTTCGTCAGCCAGCGCGCCAATCTTCTGCTGTGCACCACCATCATCGAAACCGGCATCGACAATCCGCACGCCAACACCATTCTCATCCATCGCGCGGACAAGTTTGGTCTGGCGCAGTTGCACCAGTTGCGCGGACGGGTTGGACGCTCACACCATCAGGCTTACGCCTATCTGCTGGTCGATGGTTTCGAGGGATTGAAAAAACAGGCACGCCAGCGTCTGGAGGCCATTGCCGCGATGGAGGATCTGGGCGGCGGCTTTTATCTTGCCATGCACGATCTGGAAATTCGCGGCGCGGGCGAGGTACTGGGGGAAAACCAGTCGGGCGAGATGCAGGAAGTCGGCTTCAATCTCTTTTCCGGGATGCTGAATCGCGCCGTCGCGGCCTTGAAAGCCGGGAAAGGGGAACTTTCCGACGAAGCGCTCATGCAGCCTCTGGGACTGACGGCAGACATCAATCTGCACATCCCCGCGCTTTTGCCGGACAACTATTGCCCGGATGTACACGAACGCCTGAGTCTCTACAAACGTCTCGCCAGTTGCGAGACGATGGAAGCCCTGAACGCCTTGCAGGAAGAATTGATCGACCGCTTCGGCGCTTTGCCGCCGCAAGGGGAATCGCTCCTGGCAACACACCGTCTGCGCCTTTTCCTCGCGCCCAGTTGCGTGCAGAAACTGGAGGTTTCCGCCGACCAGATCACGGTGGTTTTCGGGACGGACTTTGCGACACAATCGGACATCGACCCCGCAAAGGTGATCGCCCTCATCCAGAAGGACCGCAACACCCGGCTGGCCGGACAAAACAAGCTCCTCCAGTCTGGTCATTATCCCACCCTGCAAGAGCGGGCGCAGGCGGTCAGGGCGTTGTTCGCGGCACTGCGGCAGGCGGTGGAATGATGTTTTACAAGCCGGGGCAAATAAAACACCTGTGCCTTGCCTCGTGCCTCTTTGAGAAACGAGAAAGCGCCATGTCTGAACGCCTTTGATGCGCCGCTGTCCTGCGTGGCATGTGTTGTGGGAACGCTCTTTTGCCTTGCCGGCGCAGAGGCGCAGGAACTTGGCGCTTGGAAGCTGTTTCAGGAAGACTGACCTTGTGCCCAATCCCCGGCACACCTTCGGCGGTGTGGTGACGGGGGTTCTCAAGCCGTCTCGACGTCAAACCCCGCCACATTGCGCGTTTTTTTGCTGAATTCCAGCCCGATCAAGTGGATGGGCTGATCGAGCATGCGGTATTTGTCGGCGTAGCGTTTTTCCTTGATCTGCGCCAACGCCCGGCCTTCGGCTTGATCCTCCACCACTTTGAACTCGAAGAGATACACCTGTCCGTTGAATTTTACGGTCATATCCAGCCGCCCTTGGTTGCTCACGTCTTCCGGCACGATATCCAGTCCCAGCGCGGCAAAGGTGGCGTAGAACACGCTGGCGTAATAGCCCTCGAACTGGTCGATGTCGTTTTTGCGAAACCAGTCGGCGGGGATGCTGGCGTAGAGCGAAAAGAAAACCTCCCGGACGCGGGGAAAGTCGTTTTTTTGCAGGGCGCGAAAGAGGGCGACGCGGTGCGTGACGCCTTGTTGCGCGTTGCCAATCCACGCGCCCAGCAGGGTGGCGTTCAAGGCGCTCCTGACTTCGCGGTTGGGAAAGCTCAGGGTAAACAACAGGTCGCCCGATATGTTTTCCTCTCCGGCAAGGGTGAGATAGCCGGACTGAAACATCAGGGCTTCGGTGGAAATCGCGCCGACCTCGAAGGCGGAAATCAATTCGGACGAGCTTTCCATGTTCAGAAGCGCGGGCAGATAGACTTGCCGTTCGGTGAGCATGTCGACCAG
>JAISWQ010000036.1 GCA_031271025.1 Zoogloeaceae bacterium
GTGAAGGCGAAAGTGGACGTGCATCGTTACCCGGATGGACGCATGACGGTCTTTCATGGCCCAAGGAAACTGGCGGACTATACAGCAGAAGGAAAGGAGGTGGAGACAACAGAAGAGACGAACGCGATCCGAAAGGTTGCATGAGGTACCGGCGTCCGCCGCCGTATGCCAATTGCCGGAGGGCGTAGCCCGTAGGCAATTGGCATACGGCATGAAAAAGCGGACAATTTGAAAATCATTAAAGTGGACAGATTCAAAAACTCGTAACAGGGCGGGGCAAGGTGGATTGTCAATGCTGGAGAAGCACACTAGAATCCCGATTCCCCATTTCAACAAAATCACACGGAGAACAATCATGACACATCAACTGCCTTCCCTGCCTTACGCGCAGGATGCGCTTGCCCCACACATTTCCAGAGAAACCATCGAGTACCACTATGGCAAACATCACAACACCTATGTGGTCAATCTGAACAACCTCATCAAGGGGTCGGAATACGAGAATCTGGAGCTGGAAGCCATTATCAGAAAGGTTCCGGCGGGCGGCATTTTCAATAACGCGGCACAGGTCTGGAATCACACTTTCTTCTGGAACAGCCTGACCCCCAACGGTGGTGGCGTGCCGACTGGCGCACTGGCGGAAGCCATCGCCCAAAAATGGGGATCCTTCGAGGACTTCAAAAAAGCCTTCCAGACTTCCGCTGCAGGTAACTTTGGCTCAGGCTGGACTTGGCTCGTGAAAAAAGCAGATGGCAGTCTCGACATCGTGAATACCACCGGCGCGAATAACCCGCTGACGACAGGCGACACGCCGCTCTTTACGGTCGATGTCTGGGAACATGCCTATTACATCGACTACCGCAACGCTCGTCCAAAATTCCTGGAAGCGGTGTTTGAACACCTCGCCAACTGGGCGTTTGCGGAAAAGAACTTTGCGTAAGATTCAGCCCTCGTGTTTTTGGCGCGAGGGCTGAATTTTTTGGGGGGACAAAGGGGGGCGAAGGAACCTGGCCCCCTTGCTCAAGGGCGGGATGAATCAGATTCGTACAGCTTCTTCCAGATGGTCGGGTTCGGGTGACGTCGCAGTGAGTTCGTTCAGGATTTCCTCGCGGATGTCCTGCAACGGGGAAGAAGCGCGGTCGCGCGGATGCGGCAGGGGAATCTTGATGCTGCGCTTGATGCGCCCCGGATGGGCATCCATGACGATGATCTCGTCGCCCAGATAGACGGCTTCCTCCACGTCGTGCGTGACCATGATCATGGTTACACGCCGCTCCATCCAGAT
Organism: Zoogloeaceae bacterium; assembly: GCA_031271025.1. Classification (GTDB taxonomy): domain Bacteria; phylum Pseudomonadota; class Gammaproteobacteria; order Burkholderiales; family Rhodocyclaceae; genus Azovibrio. Next base: position 1,286 of record JAISWQ010000036.1, read on the forward strand.
GCGCTGTAGTTCCTTTTGCAGGTAAACGCGGGTCAGGGCATCGAGCGCGCCCAGCGGTTCGTCGAGCAGGAGAATCCTGGGTTCATTGACCAGGGCGCGGGCGATGGCAGCGCGTTGCGCCATCCCGCCGGAAAGCTGGTGCGGTCTTGCTTTCTCAAAACCCGTCAGGTTCACAAGCCGGATGTATTCGGCAACCCGGCGTTCCTTTTCGGCCTTCGGATAATCATGATTCAACAGTGCGAGCGCGATGTTTTCATCCAGCCGCATCCAAGGGAAGAGGCGGTGATCCTGAAAGACGATGCCGCGATCCAGGCTGGGCGCGGTAATGCGTGCGCCATCCAGCAGAATTTCCCCGGCATAATCGGAATCCAACCCGACAATCAGCCGCAGGAGGGTGGACTTGCCGCAGCCGGAAGGCCCCACGATGCAGACGAAATGCCCCGGCTTGATGTCAAGCTGGATATCCTTCAGCACGGAAACCTGCCGGTCTTCCAGAGCATAGCTTTTGCACAGTCCCCGGATGCTCAGAGTGCCTCCCGCTGCTTCCACCGTTTCTTCCTCGTTCACATATAACGCCAGCCGAGCAGCCATTTTCTGATCCTTCCGATGCCATAGTTCATCAAACATCCGGTTACGCCGATTGCGACGATGCAGACGATCACGACCTCCATTTCCGATGCGGATTGCGCAATCAGCATCAGACTTCCCAGACCTGCTCCCGTGCCAAACAAAAGCTCGCTCCCAACCGTAGCGACCCAGGCAAACGCCAGCGCGTTCAAAAAACCCGTGAAAATCGAAGGCAGGGCATCCAGCAGGGATACCTGCACAAAAGTCTGCCAGCGGGTAAAACAAAAGACCTGCGCCACTTCCAGATGATGTTTTTCCGCATTGCGGATTCCCTCATAGGTGTGCAGCACCATTGGATAAAACACAGCGACCACCACCATCAGGTTTTTGGAAAAAGTCCCCGTGCCAAACCAGAGTCCCATCAGGGGCATCCAGCCCATCAGCGGCACCTGGCGCACCATGTGGTACAGGGGGCCGATCAGTATGTTGGCTATCCTTGAAACCCCCATCAGAGCGCCCACAGCAATACCCAGAAGGGAACCCAGAATCAACCCGGTGAGCATGGAGCGCAAGGATGCCAGAAAATTGAGCGCCAGATCACCATTGTTCAGCAACGCCCAAAAGCTCCGCCACACCTCGTTCACCGGTACGAAAGCCCAGGCATGGGCCGCGCTCTGGCGAGAGGCCAGCTCCCACGCACCAACGCAGAGGAGCGGAACCGCCAACCCCGTCAGAAGACCGAAAATTCGGCGTGCTGGTTTCATCATGTGTTCCAGCGCACAAGATGACGTTCAATCCACTGGCAGCCACGATCCAGCACGAAACCCACCACGCCGGTCAGAATCACGCCAACCATCACCACGTCGATGCGAAACATTTGCCGCCCCATCTCCATCATCTGTCCCAGACCGCTGTCGGCGGCAAGCAATTCCGCCGCGACCAGCACAATCCAGGCACGGGTCAGCGAAAGCCGCATCCCGGTCAAAATCGGCGGTACGGTGGAAGGCAGCACAAGTTTCGATACCAGATGCCGTGTAGGCAGACGGTAAACCTTCGCCACCTCGACGAAGCGTTGTGGAATGCCTTTCACCGCGTCATAGGCGGCCAGCGCCACCGGGAAAAAAGCGGCCTTCAGCACAATCACGATCTTGAATGTTTCTTCCACCCCAAAAATCAGAATGAACATCGGGATGAACGCAATCGAAGGCACTTGACGAATGGCATTGAAAAAAGGCGAGAAAAGCCGCTCCACCGTTTTCGACAATCCCATGCCGACCCCGAAGGTAATGCCCAGGACAACCCCCAGTACAAAACCCAAGGCAAGACGATACAGACTCTTGCCAAGATGCTCCTGTAATTCGCCGCTTACCCAGAGTTCCCGAAACGTCTCCAGCACGACACCGGGCGAGACCAGAATCTGCTCGGGAAAAAACCCCGTGCGGCAAACCTGGAACCATATCAGCAGCAGCACAAGCGGGGAAAACCACAGGCGCGCCTTTCGCCAGAGCCTGCCCTGGTATTGCCACGCCGAAAACGCAATCGATTGGGTACTCACTTATTTTCCTGTTTTTCCTGTTGTCACACGCGCAGTTTCGCCACGCCAATAATCCTGCAAATCGAGATCCTGCAATGCGCGTTTCAGAAATTTCGTCTCCACCAGCTTTGCCGCGTCAAACTCTTTGCGGATCAAGCCGGAGGATTTGGCGTAGGCAACGACACGGCGATAATGCGCAAGCACCCCGTCATACTTGGGATTCCAGGCGTCTTTCCAGGGCACGCTATCGTTCTGGTATTCCGCGCGCACCATCGCTTCCGGGTACCCGGCGCGCGCGGAAAGACGCAGATAGGTCTCGAAGTTCCCAGGCTGGGAAAGCCAGTGTGCCGCGCGTACCTGCGCGTTTGCCACTGCCTGTGTAATCTCGGGATGGCGCTGGATGAATTCCCGGCTTCCGAACAGCTCGGTACGGATTTTCCAGTTCTGCCCCGGCGTCTTGCTGGACCAGAGCACCTTGCCGATTCCCTTGTCCACGAGCGGAAACAGATCGAACAAGGTGACGACTGCATCCACATCTCCTGAGGCAAGCGCCGCCGCTCCCGCTTGTGGATTCAGGTTTTTGATCCTGAAATCGGAAAGTTTCAGCCCGTTTTCCGCCAGGAGACGCGCAAACACCTGTTCCCAAGGACGACCACGATGCAGGGCGATGGACTTGCCTTTCAGATCCTGGATGGATTTCGCGCTCGAAGCCACCGGCACCACGACATAGACATTCATGCCTGATCCTCCCGGAACTACCACTACCGTCTCCACGCCACCCGCATTCAGGATCACCGATGGTAAATCGCCATAATGGGCGAACTCAACGCTGTGATTGGCGAAGGCTTCGTTGATCGTCGCACCAACACTTTGCGGCGGCGTCGGCACCCATTCGAGCCGCGCCCCCAGTTTTTTCAGATCCGCCTGCAATACCGGGTCATGCTCGACGATTGCGGAAATTCCGTTCAACACATAGCCCTTGCCCTGAGGGTAGGCAACCGAAGCAATACGCACGGCCTGCTCCGCTGCTGCGGGGAAAATGCTCCCCAGCAGAAACACCACCGCCAGGGTACACCCGCCCAGGCAGCGGTAAAATCCCAATGCGCGGGACGAGGAAAATCCAAAACACATCGCCAAACCCTTTCACCAGATGAATGTTCAGATTCAGCAATCGCAGTGCCAGTTTTTTTATGATGAAAAATCAGTTACTTGCGCAAATCATGTTCAGATAGCTGCTGCCGTGGCAACGGACGGCTGTTGAAATTTCAGCACTCGCTACAGATCTGCGAGCGCGCGGTAGGATCAGGGTGCAATCCAAAGCGTCGGGAGTTTCATTTTTGCTGGCCTCCTGCGCCGCCGAGGGTGCAGCCAACGATCATGGTCGTTGCTGCCCCCCAATGAAGCGCGCGGCCTGCCGGAGACGAAACCCGGATTGCGGCGCTATAATCCGGGAGGTTCATCGGTTTCATTATTCGGCGCGGATAACCCAGGCGGATGGCAGCCCCTTCAGCTCAGGAGGCAAGTATGGAACAGGAAGAAATTTCAGCACGAACGCCGGCCCGGAAAAGTGAGTCGGTATCTGCCTACATCCTCGCGCTGATCGTTTTCTGGACCTTGTGCGTGGGCGTGTCGCTGTGGATCAACATCGACCGCACCTACCGCCATGCCGAAGAGGCGGCCAGGCTTCAGGCGCGCACGGCCTTCGACAAGGACGTCATCTATCGCCGCTGGAATTCCCGTCTCGGCGGCGTCTATGCGAAAATCACCGAAATCACGCCGCCCAATCCCTATCTTCAGGATCCGAATCGGGACATCCAGGGCGCCGGAGGTGAACCCCTGACCAAGATCAATCCGGCGTACATGACGCGCATCGTGCATGAACTTGGGCAGCTTTCCTCAGGCATCCTCGGACACATCACCAGCAACAAGCCCATCCGGCCAGGCAACAAGCCAGACCCCTGGGAAGCGAAGGCGCTTTCCCTGCTCGAAAATCATCAGGACATGAAGGAATTCGCCGAGCAGCAGACGGTGAACGGCAAGTCCTATCTGCGCTTCATGGGTCCCCTGGTCACGGAGGAGAGCTGCATGCCCTGCCATGCGTTTCAGGGCTACAAGGTTGGCGATCAGCGCGGCGGCATCAGCGTGTCCGTGCCCATGGAGCCTTTTCTGGCTCAGGCCAATTCCGCGCTGTTTTCCCTGGGCGCTTCGCACGCGGGACTCTGGTTCTTCGGCGTGGCCTTCTTCTTTCTGGGCGGGCGGCGTCTCGATACCCATCTGCGCGAGCGGGATCAGGCCGAGGAACAATTGCGCGGCCTGACCCAGGAACTCGAATTCCGGGTGACGCAACGCACAAGGGATGTACTGCGGCGTCAGCAGGAATTGCAGGCGTTCATGGACAACACCGACGCCGGCGTCTATCTGAAGGATGCCAGTCACGCATATGTCCTGGTCAACAAACGCTTCGCCGGGCTGATCCGGCGCGCGCCAGAAGAAATGCTTGGGCAGGACAATGCCGCGCTCCTGCCGCCCTCCCTGAGAAGCCATTTCGACGAATGCGAACGGGAAGCCACGCGCAA
>JAISWQ010000041.1 GCA_031271025.1 Zoogloeaceae bacterium
CCAATCTCCAGTTCACCGATATGCGCGCCGTGCGCCGCGATGGCTTGTTGCGCGTGCAAGTTACGCTTTTTAACAACAGTTCGGGCAATGAACGATTGTATTATCGCTTCCGGTGGCTCGATGAAAATGGTTTTACCGTCTGGGACGAGGAGCCATGGAAGCCGGAAATCATCTATGGACAGCAGAGCAAGATCATCAACGTCACCGCGCCCACGTTCAAGGCGGTCGATTTTCGTATCGAGGTCCAGAGCCCCAACAACAGCACGACCGACCATCGTCATCCGGCCTCCACTGCCGACAATCCGCCGTATCGTTGAAAATCTTGCCGAGGTCTTTCTCATCTTTCAGGAGCGTTTCATGAAGTTCATGCGTTTCAGTGTCATCTCCCGCCTGTTTTTGCCTGTCGTGCTGGGGGCCGGTCTTTCGGGATGCCTGACCACCACATCGTCGCCCTTGGTCGTCGGCGGCGGCAATGTCAGCTATGGCGATGCCAAGGCAGTGGAGACCGTGACGACCGACCTGGGATCGACTGACATCCAGATGACGTCGGAAAAAATGACCCAGTCCCTGTTGCAGCATCCGACACTGCGGGAAATCATCCGCAGACGGCAACTGGTCGTCGCGTCGCCGGTGGCGAACAAGACGAGCGAATATTTCGATACCCAACTCATCACCGACACCATCCTGACCCAGTTGCAGAAAAACGGCGTGCGCTATGTGATCGCGGGCAACGAGATGCAGAATCAGGTCGATGAGCTGCGCCGTCAGAACCAGAGCGGTCTCTACAGGCAATCCTCGACCGCGAAAATCGGCAACATGCAGGGGGCGAGATATCGGATCGATGGCAGCGTGTCCTCGATCACCAAGCGCAGTTCCAGCGTCAAAGACGTGTATTACAAGATCAACCTCCGTCTGATCGAGATCGAGAGCGGTATCGTCGAATGGTCAGACGAACAGGAGATCCGCAAGGTCGCGCGGCGGTGATTTTTGCTTGAAAGGGCCGTGTCCGCTTCCGGGCGGCGCGGCGTCGTTCTCCAGGAGATCGGATCATGACGAACGTTTTGAAACAACTATTGCTTGGTGGGATGCTGGCGACTGTGGCGCTGGGTACCCAATTCGCCATCGCGGCCAAGCCGGCCAAGGTCGCGGTTACCGATCTGGCCTATGAAGAGAGAGTGCAGGAATATTTCCGCAATATCTCCGCTTCGAGCAGTTCCTCGGTGAGAGCACGCTCGCGTGACAGCGTGCGGGCGGCCGAATATTCGGATTGGGACCGCGATGCTGCCAGCTATGCCCGGCGCTCGAACAGTTCCCTCGATGCCAGTTCCCAGTCGTCCTATTCCTATTCCGAGGGGACTTATTCCTACATCGACCGGGGAGAACTGCGCAAATTCACCGGCGACATCAAGGGCGAGATGCTGAAATCCGGCTATTTTCGCGTGGTGCAAGGCAAACCCTTCACCGCCAGGAACACGGAAAAGCTCTATGACATCATTGCCCGCATCCGCCAGGGCAATTATCCCGGCGCGGATTACGTGCTCTTCGGCACCGTGTCCAGCATCCAGTTCCGTCAGGAGGCCAATCCGATCGATCACACCGACACGGTTTCCCATATCCTGAGCCTGGAACTGGTCGCCGATTTCAGTCTCATCAGTACCAAGACCTATGAGGTCAAGGCATCCTTTTCCGCCACCGGCGCCGGGCAGGATGTGAAACTGATGTCCTCGGCCGGCGGGCAGATCGTGCTCAACCGCGGCAAGGTGATCTCCGAAGTCTCGAAGACCCTGGGGGAAGATGTGATCCGCCAGCTTGAGGAACAGATCGCCGGTATCGAAGCTTATGTGCCCGCATCGCACGAAACTACCATCGAACATCATCACCAACAGGAAGAAGTCATTCTCTTCCGCTGAACGGCCGCGAAAGAACGCATCGCGTGATTGCCGCGCGGATTTTCCGCTGCCCGTTGCGCGATGCGTATTTTTCCGCAGTGAATGGCACTGCGTTCGCCACAATGGGAAAGGCACAGCAGAAAGCGGGAATGATCGTCCAGCACGGTGAGCGGATGGCTGCGTCGTCCCCTGAGCGTCGGAACCTGATTGCCGCTGGCAAAGAGGTACGCCCAGAAAGATCAAAACCGCAGCGGCGCATCTGGCGTCCCTGCGGTTTTTCGTCTGGCTGCGCCCGTCTGTGCGGACTGACGTGGCCTTTGGGCGGCGTTCAGGTAGCCGCCGTAGAAGCCGGGTCTTGCTGCGGTTTCAGCGCCTCCAGCGTTTGGGCGAGAAAGTCGTCATAACCCTTTTGCACCAGTTCAAAGGTTTTTTCAACGCCACTTTTCACCTCGCCGTCAAAAACCTTCAAGCCTTGCAGAATATCTTTCGCTTCTCCATAACCCTGCTCGAAGCCCTTGCGGATCAGGGCGACGAAATCCTGCGCCACTTTTTCCGCGTCCTCGTTGGGATGCTGTTTGGCGTAGCTGGAAAGCCAGGCCGTCGACAGGCTGACGATGCGTCCCGCTGTCGCTTCCGGGGAATTATCCTGATTCTTCGCCGCGTTCTGGATCGCGTCCAGACCCAGTTCCGGCGCCAGCAGGCTATTGATATGCTCGATGGCAGACTTGAACAGCAGCGACTGCGATTCATTACCCGCCGAGAGCGAAACCTGTGCCGAGGCTTGCAGGATATTCACGTTCAACTGCTGTTTGGCGGCGACCAGAACGTTGACGCTTTTGCCCGCGGCGTTTGCCGCTTCCGTATTGCCCTGGGCGACGGCAGGCTGCGTGCTGGCGCTTTCCGCCGGATTCTGCACAGGCGGCGGCGTGGGAAAGCTCGCGCCTGTCCCGGCGTAGCCTGAAATTGTTGTGCTCATCATTTCTCCTTCTCTGTTGCGTGCCGCGCTCATGGCACAGGTCAAGCCCAATTTCGCAGGGGATATCATTGGTATCGGCGCAAACTCGCAAAGCTTGAGTGCGCCACGCGAAAAAATCCGGGTTACGCCTGCTGATGTGGCAATCCACACCGTCGCATGGAAAAGCCACGTCGCTTGCGTGCCTCGCTTGTGACGATGGCGGGTGAGGCCGCGAGCGTTCCAAAAGCCCGGCTTCACCTTCTGCCTGATCGCGCCGCAACCCCTTGCGCACCGTCTTGCGGTCAATGCCAAACCGCCGACACAGGGCGCTCAGGTTCGCCCCTTCCTGACCCGCAAACAACACAAACTCCTGCTTCAGTGACATCGCACTCCTCGCTTTCCAGACCATTT
>JAISWQ010000069.1 GCA_031271025.1 Zoogloeaceae bacterium
ATGACGGCGCACGCGCTACAGGGCGATCGGGAGAAATGCCTGGAGGCGGGCATGGACGGCTACGTTGCGAAACCCCTGTTGATCGACGACCTGGCCACCGTGCTGGACGACATGGCGGAAAAATTCGGCATTCGCCGCGCGCCCGGCGAGGCCGCCGCCGGAACGGATGAAAAGGCCGGGCTTCCGCAGACGGAAGTCTTCGATCGCGCGCTGATGGCTCAGGTGTTCGGAAACGATGCCGAATTCATCAAGGAAAGCATGGTGCTTTTCCTGCGCGACGCGCCGGGTCTGTTGGCGGAAATCGAAGGCGCCCTGGAGCGGGACGACAACGGCGCATTGACGGTCAACGCGCATTCCCTGAAGGGCATTACCGGCTACTACACCAAGTCGGACGTTTATCAGGCGTGCTTTGAACTCGAACAGATGGGGCGTTCCGCCGCCCTCCCGAAGGAAAAAGAAAAGGCGCGCGCGCGTGCCGAAGATCTCAAGGCGCGTCTCAGGGCGCTGACGGATGCCATGGAGGACACGCTGCGCCCCTCCCGAACGAAGACAGATTGAAGGCGTATATGCGAATACTGACGGCGGAAGACCAGGAGATGGCGAGGTTCATTCTTGCCAGACATCTGCGCGGCTGGGGATATGAAGTCATCGAAGCCGCCAATGGCAGGGATGCGCTGGAGTACATCATGGAGCATCCCCTGAGCGTGGACATGTTGATCACGGACTGGAACATGCCCGGCATGAACGGCCTGGAACTGGCGCACCGGGTCCGGGAATTCAGCGACGCGAGGCAGTACATCTACGTGATCCTGCTGACGTCGCGGGGTGAATTGCAGGACATGCTGAAAGGGTTTTCCGAGGGCAGGGTGGATGACTACATGGCCAAGCCTTTCGAGATGATGGAGTTGCAGATGCGCGTCCAGGTGGGCTGCCGGCTCATTTTGCTGGAGCGCACGCAGCGCCAGCACAGCATCAACCTGGAAGCCATCGTGCGCCGGCAGACGGAAGCCATCCGCGAAACCCAGGGCGAAATCATCAGCCGTCTGTTCAGCGCGCTGGAATCGCGCGACGAGGAAACGAGCAGCCATGTGCGCCGCATCGGCATCCTGAGTGCCTATCTTGGTGAACTGCTGGGGCTTCCGCCCGCCCGGGTAGACCTCCTCAAGGCGGCCAGTCCGCTGCACGACATCGGCAAGATTGGCATTCCCGACAACGTGCTGCGCAAGCCCGGCCCCCTGAGTGCCGAGGAATTCTCCATCATCAAGCAGCACACGCGCATCGGCGAGCGCATTCTGGCGGGATCGCGCAACCAGGTCATCCAGACGGCGGCCGTCATTGCCCTGAGCCACCATGAAAACTGGGATGGCTCCGGCTATCCGCAGGGATTGAAAGGCAAGGACATCCCCCTGGAGGCGCGCATCGTTTCCGTGGTCGATGTGTATGACGCGCTCCTGTCCGACCGAATCTACCGCAAGGGGCTGCCGGAAGACGAGGTGCTGTCCATCATTGCCAAAGGCAAGGAAAGCAAATTCGAGCCGGAAATATGCGCGCTTTTCCTCGATCGCTACGATCAGATTCGCGCCCACTGCCGGGAACAGGAGACGGATAACCCGCTGCCCGTGCTCGAATACGGGGACATGAGCGCCTGAAACCGGAGCGAAGCATGACCTCCCACCCCATCGCTGCGCGCCTCGCTTGTGACGAGGCAGGGGATTGACGCGATACTTTATCCTTCGCAATGAGAATCACCGCGAATGCGGCAAGGTCAGAAACGCGCAATGACCGAAACTCCGAAAGTGCGGCGCGCCCCGGCGCTGATCTTGTCGCCCTGCACGTTCGGCGCGCTCCAGGCGGGATTGCTGTGATTCTTGTATTCCTTGTCGGTGGCGTTGTTTACGTAGAACGTCCAGGTTTCTCCGCCGTCCGGCGTGGTGTAGGCGGCGCGCAGATTCAGGAGCGCATAGGGTTTCTGTTCCAGAAAATCCACCGGCCCGCCTCGTTGCGCTTCGCTTTGCGGTTCCACGTAATAATACTGTTTGGAGAGATAACGGGTATCTCCGGAGAGGAGCACGCTGCCGCCGTTGGCGAGCGGAATCCGGTAATCCGCGCCCAACTGGAGCGTCACATGGGGGGAACGCACGAATTCGTTGCCGTCCCGGTTGGCCCCGCCGCCCGCGATATCGAATTTGTCGAAACGGGTCTTTTGCAGACCCAGACTGCCGCGCAGATGCAGATAGGGGGTCGGCAGGGCTTCCACTTCCAGTTCCAACCCGTCCACACGCGCTTTTTCGACGTTTTGCAGGTAGGAAACCGTAAGCCCGGATGTTGCGCCCGGCTTGGGGCCGACGACGTTGACCTGTACATCGTCGTAGTTGTAGTGAAAGAGTGTCGCGTTGAAAATCAGGCGACGATTGAACCATTCCGACTTGAGGCCCAGTTCAAAGGAATCCAGCGTTTCCGGCTTGATTTCCTGAAAGGCGTCGATGTCGGTCGCCGCCGTATTGAAACCGCCCGATTTGACGCCATGCGCAACCTTGAAAAAACCGCGCAGATGGTCGGAAAAACGGTATTCCGGCGTGATGTCCCAAGTCAGCGCCTTCCAGGTCTTTTTGGTGCGAACGTGAAAATTGTAATCGGCCGCGAGACCGGATGTGCCGAAACTGGCGCCATGGGAATCCCACCAGCGCGCGGTATTGGAAAAATTCACGCTACCGCCATTGCTGGTGTTGCGGCGGACGAAATCCACTTCCTTCGTTTCCTTCGTCCAGCGCAGACCGAAAATGGTGGCGAAATCGTCCGTCCATTTCACCCTGGCGCTGCCGAATACGGCGACGCTTTTCGCTTCGTGGTCATAGACCGTATCGCTGTAGGTGCTGCCGGCCGGGCCGCCCGCCAGTGCGGGCACGAGACCGTCGCCCAGCCGCGCCGATGCCGAATCGGAATCGATTTTTTCGTGGAACCAGTGCAGCCCCGTCACCCAGGAAAGACGATCTTCCTCTGGAGAAGAGAGGCGCAATTCCTGCGTCCATTGGCGGCTTTGGGCATCCGCGCGCGAACGGGAAATTTCCAGCGGCGTGCTGTCGCCATCCGCCAGGCTTGCGGAGTGCCAGCTTTCATGGCCCGTGATGGAAACGAGCGAAAGTTTCCCCAACTGCCATTTGGCGTTCAGCACCGCGCCGTTCTGGTTGACGTCGGTTTCCGCAGGTGCGTTGGTGGCGACCGCATCGCGGTTTGTATCGGGCCGGTAGCCGTTGCGATAGATGCCGTTTGCGGCGTAACTCGCTACCGTGCTGTTTTCGCCGTTCGTCTGGTATTCGCGCCGGTGCAGATTCAGGAGCGCCTCGAAACGCTCCGAAGGTTTTACGCGCAATTGCAGGCGTAGTGCGTCATCGCGCAATTCGCCATCCCGTTTTCCGGTGAATCCGTTTCTGAAACGTCCCTGATTCTGATTTTCGCTGTGGAAGGAAAGACGGGTAGAAAGAGTGTCCGGCACGATTTCTGCGCTCGCCGCGCCTTCCAGGATCAGGTCGTGGTAGGTGCCGTAATCTACCTTGGCGTAACCGTCGTGTCCTTCCAGACCGAATTGCGGCTGCCGTGACAAAACGCTGATCGCGCCGCCGGTCGTATTTTTTCCCCACAGGGTGCCTTGCGGTCCGCGCAGCACTTCGATGCGATCCAGATCGAACAGGGGGAAACCCGTGGCGCTGGCGTTGCTGATGTAGACCTCGTCCAGATAGAAGCCGACTGGATTGGCCAGGTCATGCTGCTGTTGCCCGGTACCCACGCCGCGAATCCACCAGCGCGGACGTCCGTGCTGATGTGTCGCCGCCGAGGCGTTCGGAACCTGGTTCAGGATCTCGTTGGCCGAACGCCCGATGCCGCGTTCGAGCAGGTCGTCGCCGGAAAGTACGGTGATGGCGGTTGGCACTTCCTGCGCGGATTCCTCGCGCTTTTGCGCTGTGACCTTGACCGATTCCAGCTCGACCGCCGCTTCTGTTCCTCCCGGTCTGGGGGTTTTCACGCTGACGGGATTGGATTGAGGCGAATCGGAGGAGGATTGGGCCAGCGCGGGGGTAAGACCCGGAAGCCCGCCCAACGCCAGGGTCAGCAGGGCGTAAATGGACGTTTTACGCGGAAGTTTTCCGGTTTTTGGGCGCAGGTTGCCTGGATAGGGGCGCGCGTGGTTTTGCAGATGCTTCATGGCATCTCCTTTCTCTGTGTGGGGGATGGGGTTGCCGCAAGGACACGGAAGAAGTCGGGTTTTCCCATTTTTCCGCGTCCCTGCGGAATGGCGCGGCGTGTTTCAGGCACCGTTTTTTTGCGTTTTCGTTTTGGAAGTTCAACGTTTCCTGGTATTGGGATTTTCGGGACGCTTCAATCCCAGGCTTTCCCGCAGGGTCTTGCCTTCGTACTCGGTATGGAAAATGCCGCGGCGTTGCAGTTCCGGCACGACGAGGCGGGCGAAATCCTCGAAACCGCTGGGCAGGATGGGCGGCACGACGTTGAATCCGTCCGCGCCCTTTTCGACGAACCACTGTTCGATCAAATCCGCCACGGTTTTCACCGAGCCGATGGCCTGGACGTGACCGCGCGAAACACGCCAGCGGTGCACCAGTTGGCGAATCGTCAGGTTTTCCTTCTTCGCCAGTGCTAGTTGCTGGCGGAAGCGTCCCTTGCCGTTTTCTGGCTCCTGGTACGGGAGATCGGGCAGGGGTTTGTCCGGATCATGGCCGGAGAGATCCTGGTTGCCGAATTCGACGTGCCCGACGTCCGTCAGTTCGGAAAGCGCGCCAAACTGATCCTGGGCTTTTGCGTCCGATTCGGCGACGATGACCGAAAGCCCCGGCGTCAGGTTGAGTTCGTGGTCCTCGCGTCCGTATTTGGCAAGCCTCTGTTTCACGTCGGCGTAATAGACTTTCGCCTCCTCCAGCGTTTGCGCTGCGCAGTATTGCAATTCGGCGATTTGAGCCGCGAACTCGCGTCCTTCTTCGGAATTGCCCGCCTGCACGATTACCGGATACCCCTGGATCGGGCGCGGCAGATCGAGCAATCCCCTGACCGCGTAATACCTGCCCTGGAAATCGACGGGATGTGCCGAAGCGGGATCGAAGAACTGCCGCTTCTGGCGATCCGGGTGATCGAAGGCGTTGTCGTCCCAGGAATCCCACAACGCCTTGGTTGCGGCAAGGAATTCCCCGGCACGCTGGTAGCGTTCGGGATGCGGCGGCGGATTCTCTGTGAGACCGAAATTTTCCGCCGTGTGCGTTGGCCATTGCGGCACCACGTTCCAGGCCGCGCGCCCGCCGCTCAGATGATCCAGCGAAGTGAAAAGACGCGCGACGTTGTAGGGATAGTTGAAATTGGTGTTGAGCGTCACCACCAGCCCGATGTTGCGGGTATGCGCGGCGATCACCGATTGCAGTGTGAACGGCTCGAACTGGTAACTGACGGGATTTCGCGTGTCGCCCGGCTTGATTGTGCCGGAGCGGCCAATGAAATCGGCAAGGAAGAAAAGATGGAATTTTGCCTCCTCCGCCAGCTTGGCGGCGCGTAGATACCACTCCAGACTGGGACGTCCATTGTCGCGGGAATCCGGTAGCAGCCAAGCCGCCGGATGATGCCCGAAACGCTGGAAGAAGGCGTTGAGTACGAGTTGCCGATTTTTTGCGGCCATGATGATTCCGTGCCTGTCCTTATTGCGCGTAGTGTTTTTTCTGCGCGTGTTCAAAGAGACCCGTGCGCTTCCATTGCTGGTCGAGCGTGCCGGGGTTGTAGTCCTTCGCGCCGCCCACCTGTTCGGCCAGCGATTGAAAGCGCGCGGCTTCCTCGATCAGCAGAATCAGTTTCGCGGTATTGACGATGCCCTTGCCCCAGAGATTCGCGCCGCCGTTCGATTCGAGAATGCCGGTTGGCGGCGCCCAGTCAGGATGCGCGTCCAGACGGGCGCGGATGGTGTCGAGCACGGAGATGGTGCGGTCACGGTGATTGGGAATTACCCGCGTCAGCAGATGCCGCTGCGCCGCGACATAGCGAATGGGAAAATCCTCGTGCGCCAGCGACCAGGCCGCCAGATGCGGGGTATGCGCGTGCACATAGGTATCCGCTTCCAGCCGGGGTTCGTGCAACACCAGATCGGTGCGCTCGGCATAGCTTTGCACGGTCAGCCGGGGCGTGCGATCGCGTTCCCAGGGCCAGGGGAAATTGATGGACAAGAGCAGATCCGTATCCGGCACATGGTGCAGCAGATTGAAGGTCCAAGTGGCGGAAAGCGTACCGGTTTCCCTCAGAAAACCGTAAGCGTGAATTGCGTCGGACTTCGCCTCGTCGATGATCCGGAAAAGTTCGGGTGTAATGGCAAATTGGGTCATGATGAAAATCTCCTTGAAAAAACCAGAGTTCAGGCCGCGCGCAAGGTCTCTGCCCGCGCGGCGGCTTCATAGGGGCGCGCGTCGATCCAGGCTGCCACGTCGACCGCTGCGGGAATGAAATGCTGGCGATGCAGGAAATCGGAAAAATCCTGCAAGGCGCGTACCGAAACTGCGTCGAAATCGGTGTTGAGATGCAGATGCGCCTCCTCGCCATAGGCGACACCCACCCAGTATTCGCTGCTGTTGGTCTCGCGTGCCAGAAAACGGCGGGTTTCGTCGGGATGCTGGTGCGCCCAGTCTTCGGCACGCAGCACCTCGGCGAGAATGCGCGTCGCCGAATCGAAATGACGGTCAATCAGATTGCGATCCACCGTGAGCGTGCGTGGCGTGCCGTTGTTGCTCCGAATGATCGGATCGGGATGCGCGCCTACGTCGATGACCGTATGGAGATCGAACTGGTGCGCCGTTTGCGCCGCGCTTGCCCCTTTCAGGAAAATGGCGTCGATCTCCTCACGAATCAGTCCCACCAGTTCGGTATTGCGCCCGGAGCGGGAAGCGCCGAATACATAAGCGCCCTTCACGTCGCGCGCGGGACCGCCGTCGCTGAAACCGCCGCCGATCGGAAAATCGACAAGTTCCACGTCGGCAAGCGCGAGACCCTCCAGCTTCAGCGCGTTTTCCAGCGCGCGCAGAGCCTGCGCGCGCGGAAAATCAATCTGCACGTTTTCCCATTTCGGCAGGCCGAAACGGCGTCCTTTCAGTTCCTTGACCGATTGGATGCCGGATTTCGGCAAGGTGAGAATTCGCTGTGTCTCATCTGCCCAGGAAAGGCCGACGAGGCGCGTATCCCGCCCCGCCGAATGCGCCCAGATCGCCGGAATGCTGCCGCCGTGGCGCACGGAATTTTTGAGGGTGTGATCGAAATGCGATTCGCGCACAGCGCGGTCGTTGGATTCCCGCAGCGACTTGATTTGCGCGCACTGACCGCGCAAGCCTTCTTCCAGCCAGCCTTTCTGTACGGCAATGCCCAGGCCGGTCGGCACGGGACAGCGGGTATACCAGAGTGTGTCCAAAGGTTCGCTCATGACATGTTTCTCCATTTGAATTGAGGAATACGCCATATGCGAAAATCAGGCCATGTATCAAACCGTTGATTTCAGGGGGATTTTTTGAAAACGCACTGCAAAAGATGTTGCCATGTAAACAGCAGTACGTCCGAACTGGTGATTTCCGCACAAATGACCGGAACACAACTCAGGGACAAGGGAATCGCGGCGATGCTGTCGTGCGTCGAGGCCGAAGAGCGCAGGGTGGAAATGGGCACGCCACAGTCCACGCTTGACCGACACTTTGGATTGCCCCCGGACGACCGTTCGCCTCTTTTTTTACTGTTCAGATCCCGACTATCTGGGGTTTTGCAAAAGGCTCAATCAAGCCGATGGGCGCAATGGATCTTTTCCGACAGCAATCATCGATCCGTGCCACAGTGTCGCATTCCGTCTGTTTATAGACCTGTCGAACGAACAGTTCAGGATGCTGGAGATACCATGAGGCAAGCGCATCGACAGGAGATTGATGGCCGATGGCCTGCTGCGGGATGAAATGGTTGTACACCAGGAGATAGTCCTTCAGGGTCTGTTCGAGTTGCGCGGCACTGGCAAAGTGGGTTTGCTGGCAGAGTTCGCTGATACGGCCATTGAATCGCTCGACCCTGCCGTTTGTCTGGGGATGGCGCGGCGGGATCAGGCGATGCTCGATATGGGCGCTGACGCAAGCTTGGTCGAAGACATGCTTGCCGGAAGGCTGTTTTGCGCGAGAGGTGAAGCGGCCGGTGAATGGTGTGCCATTGTCCGTCAGGATCGTGCGGATATGGATTGGACAGGCCGCTTGCAGACGTTTGAGGAAGTCCAGGCTGCTCGCCTCGCTCTGGTTGTCGTAGATGTGCAGGAAGCCCCATCGGCTGGCGCGGTCGATGGCGACAAAGAGCGTGCGCCGGGATGTTTCATCGGGCATCCGGGGCAGGTATTTGATGTCGATATGGATAAAGCCCGGCGCATACGTCTTGAAGTCTTTCTTGTGGGCAATCGCGTCCTTTTCTTCCTTCGCGCGGGCAGCGCGCAGGCTCTCCAATCCCTCAAGCTGCAAGAGCCGGTTCAAACCGGAACGCGACACATCGGGATTGATGAAGCGCTGGGTTGCCACCAGCAGATCGTTCAGAGACAATTCCAGCAGGCGGCGCAGTTCGACAACGATCAGTTCCTGCGCGGCGGAAAGCGTGGTGTGCAGGGTGTGCGCCCGATGCGAACGGTCTTCCACATCCTCGTGCCTTTGCCACTTGATGATCGTGCTCTTGCTCACGCAACGCCCGTATTTCCGCCCGCGTCTTCGGCGTGGTTTGCGCCAGACTGTGAAGGGTATGACTCATGATTCAACTCCATGTGTTGGTGAGATTCGATCACTGTCCGTAGAATGCCTTCTGCACAAAATAAAGGCCAGCTACGTATCGGGATAGAATCGGACGGTGTCAAGTTCCATCCCTTTGCAATCGACCTCAACGCATGCAATTACCTTGAAATGGATGGTATGATGCCTATTCTGTTTTAGTCTAATGGCATTTCATCAATGATTCCCGTTACCCCGGTCATTCTTTGCGGCGGTTTTGGAACACGGCTCTGGCCGCTTTCGCGGGCGGGATTTCCAAAACAGTTCCTTTGCCTTGCGAGCAAGGAAAGTCTCTTCCAGCAGACTGTCCAGTGAACGGGCACACGCTCCGCCGAAGACATCGTCCCCACCGCGCCCCTCGTGCTCAGCAACGAAACGCATCGCTTCCTGGTGCTCGAGCAGCTGTGGGAAGCAAAAGTCGATGCTCAGGCGCTGATCCTGGATCCCGTGGGCCGCACACGGTGACAGCCCTTCAGGGCTGTCGGACAAACGCCATTGGGAAGGGGTTTCTTTCCCCTTCCCAATGGTTACGCTCGAAACCCCGGCCTTCAGGCCGGGGTTCCGCCCTCCGCACCTTTCTTACGGGCGGGGTTTCAAACCGGAGTTGGTTTTACGATAAACTTGTCCAACGGCATGGCTATTATGCCAATACCTATCAAGAATAATCGATATGACGGCAACGTGGCGTAACCTGCTGGCGGGGTTGAGTAATTCGGTCTGGTCTGCCTTGATCGGGCTGGCGACAGTTCCCTATTATCTCGAATACCTTGGTATCGAAGCCTATGGATTGATCGGATTTTACATCACAGCACAGGCCATGTTGCAATTGCTGGATATGGGCATGGCGCCCACGATCAATCGGGAGGTGGCGCGCTGCAAGGCTATGGATAATATCCGTGAAGCGGGAAAACTGCTGCATTCCCTGGCGGTGATCTATTGGAGCCTGATGTTTGCCATTGCCGCGCTGTTTTTTGTTTTATCGCCGTTCATTGCAGGATATTGGCTGCAATCGGCCAGCTTGCCCCAGGAAACCGTGTTGAAAGCCACCACATTGATGGGGTGTGTCATTGCCTTCCGTCTCCCGGTTGGCTTGTACCAGGGCGTATTGATTGGCGCGCAGCGTCTGGTTCTTTCCAGCGCGATAAATATTGCGATGGTGACCCTGGGAAATGTCGGCGCAATCGTGGTGTTGGCGTTTGGCGCTTCGACCATAGAGGCGTTTTTTCTCTGGCAGGTTGGCGTCAGCATCATGCACGCGGTTCTGACAATGAATGCGGCATGGCGGGTCGTTGGAAAGAATCGGTATCGCTTCAGTTTTATTTCTGTACGACGGGTGTTGGGTTTTGCCCTCGGTACCGGAGCAATTTCAATCATTGGAGTTGTACTGCATCAACTGGACAAATTTATTCTCAGCGGAACTTTGGAGATGGAACAGTATGGGAAATACATGCTGGCAACCATGATTGCCAATGCGCTCTATCTTTTTATAACGCCCGTTTTCAATATAATTTATCCAGGGTTTTCCTCACTCATCGCGCGAGGAAAGAAAGACGACTTGTCGCGGCAGTACCGTACCATGATTCAATTGGTGAGCAGCTTTCTATTTCCTCTGAGCATGTCGTTTGCCTTGCTGGCACAGCCTTTGATCGCGCTGTGGACACGGGATGGAGGTCTTTCCAGCGAAATCGCGCCTATTGCTTCGATGATTCTGTTTTCCCGTGCATTGCATGGTATCGGCTTTATCCCCTATGCGGTGATGTTGGCGCATGGTCACATGAAATCCGCATTGACGATGTATGGCCTTTTGATGCTGGTCATGCTTCCAGCAACAATCGCATTATCCATGATATACGGGGTATGGGGTGGTGTGATCGCACAAATTCTATTGTTCTCGTTGTTTTTGTTCATGGCGGTAGAAAATATACAAAGAAAATACGCTGTGGGTGATGCCCAAACATTGGTTCATGGCATATGCGTTCCGATGGGAATATCCATGCTGATCGGGATTTCTGGTTATTTTGCCATGGAGGTGTGGAGGGTGAGTGTGGTTGTCCGAATGCTCCTGGGCGCGGCGTTGGGCATTGCGGCAGTTGCGTTGTGCGTGTATAGCAACAAGAATCATTTGTTGCTTCGACGCATGTGGGTCGATTTCAGGTCTTTATAGTCCGGGGACACATGGGTCAATCCAAGGAGCCTTTTGCAAAATGCTTCCCCTGCACGATAAGTGAAGCGAGTCATTTGTGTTGAGGGGGGGGGGGGGGGGGGGATT
>JAISWQ010000083.1 GCA_031271025.1 Zoogloeaceae bacterium
CCTTCGCCGCTCATATTGCTGAATCGCCTCGCTCTTCTGAACCCTGCTCGCTTGAGGTTGTTACCCTTGCTTCGTCTTTCAATGGATAAAACATCACCGGGAGCAATGGCACTCCCTCAAGGGGAAAGCGGGTTGAATCACATGCTTTTCGCTTGAAGTAGTGCCATTGATCGCCGGGACGGATTTGCCTAAATATGTTTCAAGACCTTGACTTCCTGTATCAGGCTACCGATTTCGTCCTTGAACAAGGCAATATAGTCGTCCTGCAAACCCCGCGTTCCATTGGGATGGGGAAGGCCAACCACTTTGCAGTGCTCGAAATTCTGAAAACCGATATCGAATTTTCTTCCCTGAAAATCCTCCTTCTTCCGAAGAACAAACGGTTTGCCGTCAATCGGAACGATCTTTCCGACGATGTCCTGAAAGCGGCCAAGCACGCGGGTATCTTGCAGAATGTGGATTATTTGGGAACCAAAGAACAGAATGAGACGCGGCTGAAGCACTCTGACATGTTCCAGAAAATTATCCACCTGTTGCGGCGCAAGCAATTTCTCCCAATAGTTTTCTTCCACACGATGACCTTGCGTATTGCACCAATTGGTCTGGACGATGGTCTTCTCAAAGTCGTCCTTCTCTTTGCCAAGCGGATGCCCCCACAGGGCAAACCATTTGATGATTCGCTGGTCGTAACGCCATCCATTGGCGCGCTCGCCATAGAAAGTGGCCTTGTTTGAAAAAACGGCATCGTTTTTACTGAGATCCAGAGCAGGTGCATTCGATTTTTCATCGTTTTCCTGATCTTTTTTTGAATAACCCCATTCATATCCGCACAACATGATGCCGTTTTTGTCGTTGAAACCTTTGAACAACCCGTTTGCCAGATTCAAATCCATGTGATGCTCCTTTCAATTCCACCGGTTGAGATTTGATGCTTCCTCCAGTTTTCCTTCCCTTAAGAATAAGCCCGCATAGTCCGCATAGGTTGAGATAAGCAAAGCGAACCCCGACGCAACCCGTTAACCGATTATACAAAAATGTTGGGGTTCGCTTCGCTCACCCTAACCTATGCGGGCTAAACCTGTATCGCATCTCATGATGTATGTGCAAAGTTTGTTCATTTTTCAGTCTCCCTATCACTGGTTTTTATGGTTTTCATTAGAATCCCCTTGCTCAAAACGTGGAATAGAAAAGGAAAAAGCGCGCATTCCGAATACAAGTTATTTCATTTGACATTCGGCCCAAGCCGTCTGGTTTCCACAACGACCATCTTGCCGTCTTTCAACGCCCTGATTACCGCTTCATTTTTATTCCTGTCCGTCGTTTCTTCCCAGAAGAGTGCCAGCTTCCCGTCTACCCAGCGGTAGTAACTTTCTTTGTAGCGGCTGTTATCATCGAAGTCGGATATATTGGCAGACTCGGTTATCCACTTGTTTTTCACATCGACAGTGAGATTCGGGATCTCGCTCAAATCCGGTGAGTATCGGTAAGTATTTTTCTGCGCGTCGAAGAGCCACACGACGTAATAGATGCCCGCGTCGCCGACATAGCCCGGTATCCGTATATCGTTGTAAGTGTCGAAGTCCATGTCCTCGACAATGAGTTGCAGTGATTTTCGATCAGAACAGGAAGCGTACTCGCCGCTGATGGATTTCGCCTCCAGAACGGCCAGAGTTCCCCCGGCGGCTGCCTTTGCCGTTATCGTCTCGACGAAGCAGTCGGTATCGTCTTCGACTGATTTCAGTTCAAAGACGACTTTTGGATCGTCCGCATTCGTCCGCAACGGCGATTCGAACTTCGTCGTGGAGCTACCTGTTTCTTTTCCGCTTTCGTCGCCCCGCGCTTCCGCCGTCTTGACTTCGGCAGCATCTTGCGTGGCCTGTGATTCGGCGCTTTTTCGCTCTTGCGCGGCTCGCTCTTCGGCTTCTCTTTGCTGCTGTGCGAATTCCCGCTCTTGCGCGGCTCGCTCTTCGGCTTCTCTTCGCTGCTGCGCGAATTCCCGTTCCTGCGCGGCTCGCTTCTCGGCTTCTCTTTGCTGTTGCGCGAATTCCCGCGAGGCTTTTTGCGTAATGCTATATCGCTCCGGTCTGGACAAATAGTTGGGCACAATGCCGCCGATGACCGCGACCACCGCCAATGCCGGCAGAACGATCTTGTCCTTGTGTATTTTGGCGAAGAACGGGCGTTCCGGACGCTGGAACGCGCGGGCAACTCTGGCTTGTTCGCCTTCGCTCATCTCGATGTTCGCCTGATTCGACGCCAGCATTTGAGTGAGCAATGAACTCCGGATCGATTTCGAGTAATCGATAAGCGCGGAACGCCGCAGAAAACCATAACCGAGAGCTATGCCGGGAAGGATCAGACTCTCCCACGCGAAGCCCCAGAAATAGGCGCTGCCGATGACCATTAGCACGCCGAGCGCTCCCGGCCAGAGGCCGATATTGGCTTGTTTGGCCTTGTCTTGGTCAACCGGCAGTTCATCGGCGCGAATGGAACTGGCATCGTGCCCTGCGACCCAGACGTTATATTCCGCGTCTTTGTATTGAAAGACAACATGGCAGATCGGCGCCGCGAAAGTCGTGGTTTCATAGTTCATCCGGGGGATAGTCCAGTGCCAGTCACGCTGACTGTCGCCTTGGGCGTGACTTTTTACCCTCTCGCCGATTTCGTCGCCGATCTCCCCCTGCAAAGAATCGAAAACGTTTTTCTCGGACTCTGAAAAACCCTCGACATCGAACCCCGTGGTGAAGGAAGGATTGAATTCGGTCGAGTCGCCGTCAATGACCGCTTCCGCCACCAGAAGCCGCGGCTGATTTGGTACGCCCTTCAGACGACAGCCGGCATAACCGGCAACCGAAAAAATGCCGGCATCAACACCGTTTGCGGGGCGCCAGTCGGTTACGGTTCGGTAAGCGGTATAAGCTTCCTGATAAGTGCGGTTGCCGCGCGT
The DNA here is from genome assembly GCA_031271025.1 of Zoogloeaceae bacterium. Classification (GTDB taxonomy): domain Bacteria; phylum Pseudomonadota; class Gammaproteobacteria; order Burkholderiales; family Rhodocyclaceae; genus Azovibrio. Next base: position 2,948 of record JAISWQ010000083.1, read on the forward strand.
GACGCTACGATAATCCGTATACGGCTCCCGCCTGTTGTAACCGAACGACGCTGTCCAGTGCGCCTCGTAGTCGATCTCGAACCCGAAAGCCGGCACGTAAAAGCGTTCTCGCGTGATGATTGTCGAAGCCTCGATCATATCGTCCGGCGTGAAGTCACCGCTTGCCATATAGATATACGCCCGCTTGTCCAGGTCTTGCTGCGAGACGGCGATAGGCACGATGCGCTCGAACGAGGTCTCAAGCGCGTCCTCGGGACGCTCAATCCGGTTCGACGCGCCGCAATAGGGGCAAGTCAAGGATTGCTTGCCGGCCTCGAAAACGATCTGGGCGCCACAGGTACTGCATGTTTGCTCATTGGCATTCATCGAATTTCCTCAAAGATTCGCACGTTTCATCAAGCCCTGCCGCGCGCCGAACGCAGATAGGTATCGCGTTGCGCCAGCAAACCATCGAGCGCGCCAAACTGGTTGGTCAGGTTGACCGCCGGGTCGGTCTGCAACTGCGCCGACATCTGCTCGAAAGCCTGTTCGATCGCCGCGTCCTGCGGGCTGCCGCCCGGCATGTCGTTGGGCGAATAACGCAGCTTTTCGCCGAACGCGCGCAGTTTCGCTACGGATTCCTCGTGGGTAGCCGTCGAAGCCAGGATCGACACCCGGCCTTGCCAATCGACGTGATGGCTGATCTGCGTTCCTTTGGCCGAAATGTTTTCGACGACCTTCAACGCGGCGCTCAGGATCAGATAGGCCACGAGTAACAAGCCGACACCCAGGACCAGCATGGCCAGCGCCAGCTTCTCGTATCCGGCCAGGGCCAGGACGAAGCTCACGCTCATCGCCAGCAGCAACAACAGACTGACCAATGATAGTGGGCCGATGGCCGCCATCTGTTGGGCGTCGGTACCTGACCGTTTGCCGCGCAGGATCGACGGAACGTAAAACACGAAACCCACCGAGCCGGCAAAACCGATGGCCGTAATGATCGCGGCCAATGTCCAGCGGGGTTCTGGCACCAGAATGTAGGCAATCGCCAGAACCGTCAGTGCAGCAATGACCGCGGCGATATTGAGCAGGGGAATCGATTTCATGAAATACCCTTTCCGGTGTCATCAGGCGGGGTTCAGTGGTTGGCCGCAGTTGCCGCAAAATTTGGCGCCCACGGCGATGTCGACACCACACTTGGCACAGGTCAACGTCAGCTTGCAGCCGCACGAATGGCAGAACTTCGAGTCCGCTGGAATGGCGGCCGAGCACTTGGGACATTGGTGTACCCCCGCCGGCGGCTTGTTGGCTGCTTCCAGACTCGCGCCGCACTTGCCGCAGAAGCGCGTTCCCGGGGGATTCGGCGCTTGGCAGGCCGGGCACGTTGCCGGTGTGCCGCTGATTCCGCCGGTCTGGATGATCGGCGTCATCTGCGTCAGCGCGCCACCCATCGGCCCGCCCATTGCCACGCCCATGCCCAGTCCCATGCCGGCGCCCATCACCCCACCGGCGGCGCCCTCGTTACCCGCTGCTGTCTGCAAGACGTCGAAGCTGCGCTCCTGCTGGTAGTTGTAACCCAGGATTCCCATTTCGGTGCGCTTGGCCAGCGCCGCCTTCAACGAAACCACCGCCGGATCGTTTTCCGGCACGTTGATCGAATGGATGTTGAATTGCGCCAGGCCGATGCCGTATTCCTCCATTTCTGGCGCCAACGATGTCTTGAGTATTCCCGACAGCGTGTCGAGATGTGTCGAAATCTCCAGTACCGACTGGCCGTTCTTGATGATGGCTTGGGCGATATTGGTTTTGATCCGAGTGGTGAATATCCCTTTGAAATAATCGGCCAGCGTCGCCGCGTCGAATCCGGGCAGAGTGCCGACCAATTTCAGCAGAAATTTCTTGGCGTCGGTAATACGGATGCCATACTGTCCGAAGGCCCGCACCGGTACCATCAACTGATACTTCGGATCCTGCAACTGGATCGGATCCGGCGTGCCCCAACGGATATCGAGATTGGTCACACGATTGACGAACCACACCTCGGCGGTAAACGGCGACTGCCCTCCGAAAGGTAATTTCATCAGTGAAGCAATCAACGGAATGTTCTCGGTGTCGAGCGTGTGGCGACCCGCGCCGAACGGCCCCTGATAGACGCCTTCTTTGACGACATAGGCTTCCTGCGTCTCATTGACGACGAGTTGGGTCCAAGTCGACAGTTCCTGACTGGGGAAACGCCACGCAAGAATGTTCGGGTTTCCGTTCCATTTCACTAGATCGATTACCGCCATAGTTATCTCCAAATTTGCGTTAGAACATGGACTTACACAAGTCCCTTTGTAATAACCGATGGGAAGTTCCTGGATAAGCGACAACGATGGTCCAGACCGGCAGACAGAGATAAAACCAGGCTCTGGAACTTTTCGCTTTTGCGGTTTTGCCCAAAGCATCCCGATTTTTGCTGTGCAGAAACACGCCGGAAGCCGACGTGAATAATAGAAAGCTCCAGAGAGCCGCCGCATCTGGATTCCAGAGCGCGACGTCTTGCGCGTCGGCCCTTGGTCGGCAGCGCTGATGGAGCGAACGGGGGAAAAGTGGCATGGCCTCGCTCTGAAATACAGCGGAACTCGGCTTCCATTCCGTCATGCCTCCCGTCCAACACAAATCGGTCGGCTGGATTTTTTTTCCCCTTCAAGCCTTCCCGGATTTCAGCCTCGGAATAAGGACCGGATTGCTGCCCGTCGTGGGCAATCAGAAAGTCGCTCATGAGTCACTCCTTGTCGTCCAGCGGCAAAAGGCAAGCCCCTGCTCCTGTTGTTCCCGTTGAAAAACGAACTTCGGTTTGTGCTTGTCGAAGGCAATAGTGAAGCAAACTCCGTGGATGCAAATATATCACATAAGGATGATGGAGAGGTGTCCGCCAAGCCTTCTCCTCCGACCACCCTGCCCGATCCGGACAATCT